>NZ_JAUSTO010000001.1:0-281388 GCF_030812885.1 Moryella indoligenes | reverse complement strand
CATACAAAACTGGCGTTTCGCTTTCAAATATGCAGTTTTCAATTTACAAACAAGCATCTCGCCTTACAAACTGGCGCCTCAGATTACAACTCAGCGGAAAAAATAATCGCCTATCGATATCGTAAATAGCAGCTATCGGACAGGCAAACTTTTAAAAAAGAAGCTGCGAGTTTATCATATTATGTGTATAATATAGACAATATAAAAAAGGAAAATGTTCAAAAGGAGGTAATCATTACAGGCTGCAGGATATTTTGTTTCGGAATTACTGGAAAATGTTTATGAGAAAGGACGGGGGGACATATGGAAGTGTTCAGTAACATCATAGGAGCGATCAGCGGATTCATGTACAGTAAGCTTCTCATCATTCTGCTGCTGGGCGGAGGAATCTACTTCACAGTTGCGACGAAGTTTATTCAGGGACGCATGTTTAAGGAGGCAATCAGCGTAATCGGCGAGAAGCCGACCAAGGAGGGAGCGGTCTCCTCCTTCCAGGCGCTTATGGTCTTGACAGCATCCCGAGTCGGAACCGGAAATATTGTCGGTGTCGCATCGGCGATCGGCCTCGGCGGCTACGGCGCGGTATTCTGGATGTGGCTCATCGCCATTGTGGGCGGCGCCTCTGCTTTTGTGGAGAGCACGCTCGCGCAGATCTATAAGAAGAAGGACGACGAGGGCAATTATTACGGCGGACCGGCTTATTACATCGAGGCGGCGCTGCACAGCCGTGCGCTTGCTTTTCTCTTTGCATTCAGTATGCTGCTGACCTATGCGGGCGGCTTCAATATGCTCTGTGCATATAATCTGCAGTCCACCTTCAGTGCGTACAGCTTCTACGATCCGAAGGTCTCCCCGATTATAATCGGCGCGATTCTGGCGATTATATTCGGCTACTGCCTGCTCGGCGGCGGAAAGCGAATCGTGAAGACGACCTCTACTCTGGTTCCGATCATGGGTATCCTCTATGTGCTGGTATCCCTCTTTGTTCTGCTGACACACGCGAATCTGATTCCGGAGGTGTTTGCACGCATTTTTGCAGAGGCCTTTGATTTTCAGGCAATCTTTGGCGGTTTCGCAGGTTCCTGTGTGATGTTCGGAATCAAGCGCGGTCTGTACTCCAATGAGGCGGGTGTCGGCTCTGCGCCGAACGCGGCGGCAGCGGCAGATGTCAGCCATCCGGTCAAGCAGGGTCTTGTGCAGATGCTCTCTGTATTTATTGATACGCTGCTGCTCTGCTCTGCAACTGCTCTGATGTGCCTCTGCTCCGGCATTGAGCCGAATGCAGAGATCGCAGGTGCACCCTATGTGCAGGAGGCGCTCAGAACCACTCTGGGAGATGCCGGTCCGATCTTCATTACGGTCGCAATGATACTCTTTGCATTTACGACACTGATCGGAAATATCTATTACACGGACAATCTTTTGGCCTATATGATGAAGAAGGTTCCCAGCAAGAGCTTTATGTTTGGTTTTCGCATCGTCTGCTCCATCATCGTATTTGTCGGCGCGATCTCCAAGATGGGGCTGCTCTGGGATATCTCTGACGTACTGATGGGCATTATGGCGATCATCAATATTCCTGTCATTCTGATTCTGCACTCTGTCACGCTGGGAGCGCTTTCAGACTACACGAAGCAGAAGCAGGAGGGCAAAAATCCGGTGTTCAAGGCCTCCACAGTCGGACTGGAGGGCAAGGTTGACTGCTGGAAGTAATTGGCATGAGAAGAGCGGCGCGGCGGGCAGAGGCCTCAGAAAACGCCGCTTTCACAAAGCGGGTATGGGAGTTATAATATAAAAAAGCGCACATTCCGGGCGAAAGCCCGGAATCTGTGTATTACGGCAGTGTTTTTTGAGGCGGTCGGCGAAATCTTACAGGACGAGGCAGGTGCGACGTGAATATATTCCAGATGATAGGCCCGGTGATGATAGGCCCCTCCAGCTCCCACACAGCAGGAGCTGTGCGGCTCGGAAGAGTCGCAAATAAAATCATGGATGGGTCCAGACCCGCGGAGCTCAGGATAGAGCTCTCCGGATCCTTTGCAAAGACCTATCAGGGACACGGCACAGACCGCGCACTTCTGGCTGGTATCATGGGTTTTCACAGCTACTCGGAGGAGATACGGGATGCGCTTCGCATTGCGGAGGAGAGGGGCATACGCTATGAATTTATCCCGGTGAGCATAGCGGGAGCGCATCCCAACACTGCGCGCATCCATTTCCGCTGTGAGGATGGGAGCAGCGGCGTGGTGCAGGGGGCGAGCATCGGCGGAGGAAATATCCGCGTGGATTATGTGAACGGTCTCCGGGTGGACTTCACCGGGGAGCACACGACCATACTGGTGCTGCATCACGACAGACCGGGCGTGATTGCGGATGTCACAAATCTGATGCACGAGAAGTACAGCGATGTGAATATCGGAAATTTCCGCCTGAGTCGTCAGGAGAGGGGCGGACTTGCGCTCATGATGATGGAGCTGGATGAGCTGCCGCCGCGCGGTATGACGGAGGACATCGAGAAGCTGGGAAATGTCGAAAAGGCGATTCTGATCCGTGCGGTCTGAACAGAGGTGAGGGATGATAAAGTATGACAGTATCGCTGCGCTTGTCAGGGAGGCCGGGGCGCGGGGAATGAAAATCAGTGAGCTCTGTCTTGCGGATCAGGCGGAAGAGCTTGGTCACACAGAGGAGGAGGTCTTCCGGCACATGGAGGAGAGCTTCGACGTCATGGTCGAGTCCACTGTGCGGGGACAGGATCCCGATATGCGCTCCACCTCCGGTCTTACCGGAGGAGAGGGGTATAAGATGATGCGCTACGCCACAGAGCGGAGCGGGGGCTTAAGCGGCGGTTTTATGACACGGGCTATGTCCCGGGCCATGGCGGTCTCCAACTGCAACGCCGCGATGGGGCGGATCGTCGCCGCACCAACTGCGGGGAGCTGCGGGATACTGCCTGGCTGTCTCGTGAGCATGTACGAGGAGAAGCGCGCAGAGAAGCGTGATATCGTGCTTTCGCTCTTCACTGCAGGTGCCTTCGGCATGGTGGTCGCGGAGAAGGCCTCTGTCGCCGGAGCACAGGGCGGATGTCAGGCGGAGTGCGGAAGCGCCGCAGGCATGGCTGCCGCTGCGCTGGTGGAGCTCATGGGAGGAAATCCGGAGCGGTGTGCTGCGGCCTTTGGCATGGCGATTGCCAATCAGCTGGGGCTGGTGTGCGATCCGGTCGCGGGGCTTGTGGAGATTCCCTGCATCAAGAGAAATGTCGCGGGAGTTATGATTGCCTTTTCCTCCGCGGATATGGCTCTGTCGGGGATAGATCTGAAGATTCCTGCGGACGAGTGCATCGACGCGATGCGGGAGGTCGGGGAGAGCCTTCCGGAGTCGCTGAAGGAGACTGCCGGAGGAGGGCTTGCCGCCACGCCGACCGGCCGGAGACTGCGCGAGCAGGTTTTTGGGAAGCAGGAGTAAATTCCCGGCAGTGTGTTTCGGAGTATCTGCACGCAGTCAGGTACAAAAACCGGAAAAAGAGCGGTGAAATAAATCAAGCGGAAGCCCGGTAAACAGGACTTCCGCTTCATAAAATATTCATGTGTCTGGCGGGATTCGAACCCGCGACCTTCAGAGTCGGAGTCTGACGCGCTATCCAGCTGCGCTACAGACACAGTGCGACTACTAATATACACGATTTCGCCGGAGACTGCAAGCGCTCTCTTGATGCACGGGTGTCTCATTTCACAATCACGGTATTTCTTCCGGCGTGATCTGACGCAGCTCTGCGGTGGAGACGGTTTTTCCGGCACTTCCGCTTGCGGGAATCACGGAGAGAGTCAGATGGTTGTCCGCGTCGAGCTCTGCGAGCAGCAGTTCTGTCTCCGGGATGGAGGAGCCGAAGAGGTAATTTCCGAGGCTGTATACGATGGGAACGCTACGGTAGCTGCGTATGGGCTGAAGCACGTGCGGGTGTGAGCCAATCACGAGATCCGCGCCCGCGTCGATATACTGTTTTGCAAGCTCGGTCTGGTAGGCTTCCGGCTCGCTGTGCCGCTCAAGTCCCCAGTGGACATAGACGACGGTGAAGTCGCAGCTCTGCTCCGCTGCACGGATCTCTGCGATGAGAGCGGCCGGATCGTAGGTTGTGAAGAGCCCGGACTGCGATTCTCCGGCATTCCAGCTGTAATCCGGAATGACGCGGGAGGCGGCGAGAAAGCCGATGCTCCGTCCCTTCAGCTCCACACGGTGCAGGGAGGAGGCGCGCTTTAGGTTCGCTCCGGCGCCGATGTAGGGAATTCCGTAGCGCTCCAGAGTCTCAAAGCTCTCTGTGAGGCAGTCCCGTCCGTAATCAAGCGTGTGGTTGTTTGCGAGAGTCACGAGGTCTATGCCGAGCTCATTAAAGATGGCGCAGCGTTCCGGTGCGACGCGGAAGGTAAACTGCTTGTCCGCTGCGGGCGTGCCTCCGGTCCCGAAGGGAAACTCCTGATTTGCGATGAAGAGATCGGCGTCCCGTCCGGCAGAGAGCAGGGTATCATCCAGAATTCCAGAGACAGAGCCCGCGCGGTCATAGGCGGAGAGGACGTGCTCGGAGAGGTAGATATCGCCGCAGAAGGCAAGCTGTATGGCGGAGACATCTGTACCGCTGTCCTCTACAGTTTCCGCAGCTCCTGTCGCGTTGCCGGAGACAGTGGCCTGCGACGTGGCGGGCTGGCTTTCATGATCCGCGTCCATGGAAGGAACCGGTGCATCTACTCTGATCTCGGCTGTCGGGGACGGGGCTGCCATGCTGGCCGTGCTGTCTTCGGGAGCTGTCGCTGTCTTAGGATCGCAGGCGGAGAACAGCACTGCTGTGCAGAGAGAGAGTATGCAGAGAAATCGAGGGAAGTAGCAGAGCTTTTTCATGCTTCGTCTCCTTTTTAGGGAAGTAAAACTGACTGCGCGCTTTCACAACGCTATTATATTCCATACTCCCGTGTGAGTTGAATCCCACTTTGGGCTCCATGCGGGCGCTGTAATCAGTGTAGCCGAAAACGCGCAGAAAAGTAAGGGAAAACTGTTTGCGCGGAGAGGGTAGATATAGTAGAATACAGAAAAATCAAAAATCGGAGGTGTGTAATGGACGAGAAAGAGTATAAAATCAGCACAAAATGTGTTCAGGCGGGATACCGCCCGGAGAACGGAGGGCCGCGACAGATTCCGATCGTCCAGTCCACAACCTTTAAGTACGACACCGGGGAGGATATGGGAAGGCTCTTTGATCTGGAGGCGTCCGGCTACTTCTACACCCGGCTTCAGAACCCGACGAACGACTATGTAGCAGCGAAGATTGCGGCGCTGGAGGGAGGCACGGCGGCGATGCTGACTTCCTCCGGACAGGCGGCCAATTTCTTTGCACTCTTCAATATCTGTGAGACCGGCAGCCATATTGTGGCGTCCTCCTCAATCTATGGTGGTACCTTTAATCTGATCGCAGTCACGATGAAAAAGATGGGGATTGATGTGACTTTTGTCTCTCCGGATGCGGGAGAAGAGGAGCTGAACGCCGCGTTCCGCGAGAATACGCGGGCTGTGTTCGGCGAGAGCATTGCAAATCCGGCGCTCACCGTGCTGGACATCGAGAAATTTGCACAGGTGGCGCATGCGCATGGGGTTCCTCTTATTGTAGACAATACTTTCCCGACTCCGGTAAATCTGAGGCCGATCGAGTGGGGAGCAGATATTGTGACGCATTCCACGACGAAGTACATGGACGGGCACGGCGTGGCAGTCGGCGGCGCCATCGTGGACAGCGGAAACTTTGACTGGATGGCACACGCCGACAAATATCCGGGACTCTGTGAGCCGGACGACTCCTATCATGGCATCATTTACGCGGAGCGCTTCGGACAGGAGGGCGCTTTTATCACCAAGGCAACGACACAGCTGATGCGTGACCTCGGCAGCATTCAGTCCCCGCAGAATGCCTTCTACCTGAATCTGGGACTGGAGTCCCTGCATGTGCGTATGCCGCGCCATGTAGAGAATGGAAGAGCGGTCGCAGAATTTCTTCGGACGCGGCCGGAGGTGGAGTTTGTAAACTACCCCGGACTGCCGGGCAATCCCTACACAGAGCTCGCGAGGAAATATATGCCGAACGGCGGCTGCGGGGTTGTGGCCTTTGAGCTGAAGGGCGGACGCGGTGCAGCGGAGCGCTTCATGCGGGCCTTACAGCTGATTGCGATCGAGACACATGTCGCAGATGCGCGGAGCTGCTGCCTGAATCCGGCGAGCACCACGCACAGACAGCTCACGGAGGAGCAGCTTAAGGAGGCGGGCATTCCGGCAGGGCTCATTCGTCTCTCCTGCGGCTTGGAGGACAAGGAGGATCTGATCGCAGATATCACTCAGGCACTGGAGGTAAGCGCATGAACTTTATCTTCATATCCCCCCATTTTCCCAGCAATCACTGGAAATACTGTGACCGTCTGCACAAGGATGGGGTAAATGTACTCGGCATCGGAGATATACCCTATGCGTCTCTGGATCCGGAGCTCACCTCTGTGCTGACGGAGTACTACCGTGTGGATTCCATGCAGGATTATGATCAGATGTTCCGCGCCGTTGCCTTTTTTTCCTTCAAGTATGGAAAGATCGACTGGATTGAATCAAATAATGAGTATTGGCTGCGTCAGGACGCACGTCTCCGCACGGATTTCAATATCAAGACCGGTGTTCAGGCCTCGGATGTGAGTCGTTTCCGCAGCAAGTCGGAGATGAAGCAGTTTTATAAAAAAGCCGGTGTGCCCGTACCGAAACATATCATTGTGAGTGATAGGAAGGCCGCGGAGGACTTTATCCGAGAGGTGGGATATCCGGTCATTATAAAGCCGGACGAGGGCCTGGGCTCCCGCCATACCTGGAAGCTGGAGAATAAGAAGATGCTTGCGCACTTCTTCGAGGAGCTCCCGGAGGAGCGCTACGTGATGGAGGAGTTCGTCGAGGGCGATATCTGCTGCTACGATGCAATCATTGATTCCTATGGGGAGCCGCTTTTTGAATCGGAGACCGTGTGGCCGCCGTCCATTGCAGATATTGTGAATGAGCAGAGGGATCTTTCTTACTGCGTTATGGCCGAGATGCCGGAGAAGTTTCGAGAGATCGGGCGGGCTACGGTGGAGGCCTTTGGTGTCCGGAGCCGCTTTGTCCATCTGGAGTTTTTTCGGCTGACGGAGGCGAAGCCGGGACTCGGTGAGCTGGGAGATTATGTGGGGCTCGAGGTCAATATGCGACCGGCGGGCGGTTACACCACAGACATGATGAACTATGCTCATGCAACAGATGTGTACCAGATCTGGGCGGACATGATTGCACTGGATGCAAATGTGCTCTCTGATCCGCGGCACGACCACTACTGCGTCTATGCCGGGCAGAGAGACCGCTACAACTACCTGCACAGCACGCAGGACATACAGGCGAAGTTCGGACGTCAGATTGTCATGGCGGAGGAAATGCCGGAGATCATGGCTCCGACGATGGGAAACCGGATGTACACAGCAAGATTTGCTTCCTTTGAGGAAGCGGAGAGCTTTGTGAAGTACGTGCAGAAGAAGAGATAAGAGATAGAAGAATAGCGATGGCAGAAGAGATCGAATAATTCGGTCTCTTCTTTTTTGTGGAGTAAAACGCCTGTAATAAAAATATGCACAAAAATCTGAAGAAAAAATGATAATAATAGCGATATTGACAAAGGGAGAGAAGAGAAGCATACTTAAAGAATACAAGAAGTATACATCCTTAAAGAGGAAATAATTTGCGGGAGGTAATCATGAAACTGACACAGGATCAACGGGATCTGCTGGAGGGAAGATATGGCGAGGGCGCACAACTTGCCATGAAAATTCAGGTGGCGATTGGAGAATCTTTCGGTGCTGAGCGCATGGTTCCGATTACAAGGGCTCATGTAGCGCTGAGCAATCAGGATGCGGATCTGTGGCTGGCTGAAAAAATGGTCGGGCTCGGAGCAAAATGTCGTGTGACGCCCACGGTAAACCCGGGATTTTGTCTCTCTTACTTTAAGAGGATTCAGAAGGTCAGCGATGAAGATTACAGGATGATGGAAAGAACAGAAAAGGCGTATCGGGCTCTGGGAGCCCAGCTCAGTTATAATTGTACACCTTATATTGACACCAATGTCCCAACCTTTGGAGAGGTCTGTGCGTTTTCTGAGTCCAGTGCAACTCCCTTTGTAAATGCAGTCTGGGGAGCCCGATCCAACAGAGAGGGAGCAAACTCCGCTCTGTTTGCGGCAATTACCGGCTATGTACCGGAGTATGGTCTGCTCTTTGATGAAAATCGCAGAGGAACTATACTGGTGAATGTGGAAGCGGAGATGAAGAACGATTACTGCTATCACATTCTGGGTATGTGCGGGAAGAAGATAGGCCATGGCATTCCGGTTTTCACCGGCCTGCCGGAGAACATCAGCAAGGAGGCTCTCAGAAATCTCGGCGCAGAGCTGAATACCTCGGGTGCCTATGACATGTACCACATTGCAGGCTTTACACCGGAAGCACCGGATCTTGAGACTGCGTTTGGCGGAAAAGAGCCGGAGAGAGTTGTCACAATAACGGATCAGGATTTCGAGGAGGTGCTGGAGGAAATATCTCTTAAGGGAAACAGGGAGATTGATTTCGCAATGTTTGGATGTCCGCACTTCACGCTGGAGGAGTGCCGGCATATTCTCAGCAGAATAGGAGACAGAAAACTGAAGAAGGATATGTGGATTCTGACCTCGAGCCATGTGGAGCAGATGGCGCAGAGGATGGGGATATATGATGCGCTTGAGGCTGTTGGCGCGCATATCGTTCCGGACAGCTGTCCGGATCAGCCCTGCTGGCACTTTCTGAAAGGAAAGGTCGGAGTGACAGAGTCTCCCAAGTGTGCATATTACCCACAGAGAAGAGATATTCACTTTGTAATCAGAGATCTGGACACCTGTATTGAGGCGGCAGTTAGCGGGGAGGTTCGATAATGAAAAAATATCATTGCCATAAGATATCGGATGGATGTGCAAAAGCAGAAATTGTGCTGTCGAAGGATGATGTAATGTTTTATCTGATTCGGCCAGAGACCGGAGAGGTGATCGAACAGGCACATGATCTCTGCGGGAAGATCATTGCAAACAAGGTGCTTGCGTTTCCGAGCGGCAAGGGAAGCTCAGTGGTACAGGCGGACGGTCTGTTTCAGCTGATGAAGCATGAGAATCAGCCCTATGCCATGATCGTAGAGAGACCGGAGACCGTTCTGGTGACAAGCGCGATTCTGTTTGAAATTCCGATGGTGGATCAGGTGGACCCTCAGTTCTATCAGGATGTCAGAGAGGGTGATATTGTGACGGTAGACGCGGATCATGAAGAGGTGATTATAGAGTAATAGCTCAGGAAACACTGGAAGCAAAGGTACACAAACATACAAATAGAAATGGAAGAGGAGGAACTTATGAAAAAAAATCTGGTTACATTATTAGCAGTGGGACTTTTTGCAGTTACCCTGGCTGCGTGCGGAGGGAAGACACAGGGAACTGATGCAGGTGCTGCACAGAATGAAACAGCGGGGGAAGCGCAGCAGGGAGCTGCTGCTGAGGATGCGGTCGTGCTGAAGATCGGACATGTAGAGCCCGAGGACAGATCTACACATAAAGCGTTGCTGAATTTTAAAAAGAATGTGGAAGAAAGAAGTGGAGGGAGCCTGAAAATAGATATCTTTCCCAACGGCGCGCTGGGAGGTGATGTGCAGCTTACAGAATCAGTTGCGATGGGATCACTGGATATGGCACTGCCCTCTACCTCAGTTTTAACTGCCTATTCAGAAGAATTTGGTGTGCTGGATATGCCCTATCTGTTTACAAGCTCGAAGGCGGCATTTGATGCACTGGATAATGAGGTTGGGGCCTATCTCTCGGAGAAGGTTGTACAAAACGGAATAGATATCCTGGGCTACAGCTACAATGGTCCCAGAAGTACAACTACAAATACAGGCGCAATAGAAAAACCGGAGGATTTAAAAGGAGTCAAGATGAGGGTTATGGAGAGTCCCATTTTTATAGATTTTTATAAAACACTGGGAGCCAATCCGACACCGATGAGCTTTACAGAGCTGTATACCGGACTTCAGCAGGGAACGGTTGAGGCACAGGAGAATCCGCCGTCCCTTACCTTTGCAAATAAGTTTTATGAGGTTCAGAAGTACTCTACAATTGATGAGCACGTGCACAACTTCCTTGCCTTTATCATAAACGATGCGAAGTTCCAGAGCCTGAGTGAAGATCAGAAGACGATTCTGAAGGAGGAGGCAAAGAACTATGTCGATGAACAGCGCAATATGGAACTGGAGGACAATGAAAAGGCGATTAAGGATCTGGAGACGGAGGGAGGACTCCAGACCAATATTTTAAGTGAAGATCAGAAAAAGGCATTTAAAGAGGCATTGGTTCCGATGTATGAGAAGTATGAAAGCCAATTTGGGAAAGAGCTCTTCGATATGTGTGAAAAGTACAATCAGTAACTGAGTTTATGCTGCTGTGAGGCCTGGTTGTTTCAAAGCTTCACAGCAGTATTTCCTGAAGGGGTAAATTCATGAAAAAAATAGTAGCTGCGCTCTCCCTGTTTGAGGAAAGAGTCTTGGTTGCAAGTCTGGTCTTCAATACCTTGCTTATATTCTTTCAAATTATCATGCGCTCTGTTTTTAATGCCTCATTGTCCTGGTCAGAGGAGCTTGCACGGTATATTTTCATCTGGCAGATCTGGATTGGGGCCAGCCTGGCTTACAGCGCAAAAGAGCACATCAGGGTTGAAATGATATTTTCTCTTCTGAAGAGGCCCAGAGCAAGGGAGATATTAAAAATTCTGATTAATCTGATGTGGTTTAGCTTCAATGTGTTTTTAGTTATTAAGGGCAGTGAGGTGTGTAGCTCCATGGCGGCGAGGAAGGCGCTCTCCTCCGGTATGAGAATCCCTTTGACCTGTGTATATTCCGTGCTGCCGCTGAGTGCATTTGTGCTGAGCGTTAAGCTTCTGGAAACTCTAGCGGAGCAAGTGAGGTGTGCGATTAAGGGAATACAGTGGGAGGAGTAACATATGGAAGCTTTATTTTTATTTGGTTTATTCTTTGTACTGCTGTTTCTCAGCGTGCCGATTGGATATGCAATTGGCATTGTGACGCTGATTACGATGCTGAACTTTACGGATATGCCGACACTGCTGATATCTCAGAATGCGATTGCCGGTGTTGATTCATTTCCGCTTCTGGCGATTCCGTTTTTTATGCTGGCTGGAAACCTGATGAGCAGCGGTGGGATTGCCCGACGGCTGGTCAATTTTTTCGAGAGCTTCATCGGCCATATCACAGGTGGCCTCGGCATGGTTACGATTGTGGTATGTATGTTCTTTGCAGCCATTTCCGGCTCAGCTGTTGCGACCGTTTCAGCCGTCGGTGCATTTATGATCCCTCAGATGGTAGAGCATGGATATAGCAAGTCGTTTTCTGCTGCTCTCACCGCAGCGGCCGGAACAATAGGGGTTATTATACCTCCGTCAGTTCCCTTTGTTATATATGGCGTTGTATCCGGCTCTTCTATCACAGATATGTTCACTGCTGGTTTTTTGCCTGGCATTATGATGGGAATTGCACTGATGATCGTCTGCTATCTGGTATCAAAGAAAAAGGGTTACAAAGGGAATGAAAGGCGGGCAAGCCTAAAAGAGATCGTACAGTCCTTTAAGGAAGCCTTCTGGGCGATACTTTCGCCTGTTATTATTCTGGGGGGAATCTATTCCGGAAAGTTCACTCCAACTGAGGCAGCTGTTATTTCAGTGGTGTATTCTTTTGTGATCGGTGTTTTCGTTTATAAGGAATTGAATCTTGCGGGGGCTTATAAGGCCGTCAGGGATGCAGTTGTAATCAATGGGGCCACTACGTTTATGGTGGGGCTCTCTACTGCCTTTGCCGCTCTGCTTACAATGGAGCAGATCCCTCTGAAAATCGCGGCTGTGATCACAGGTCTGAGTAATAATGGGATTCTGGTGCTTTTGATGATCAATATTCTGCTGCTCCTGGTCGGAATGTTCATTGACAATATACCGGCGACCATTATACTTACACCAATTCTTCTTCCAATTGCAAAAGGGTTCGGAATGAGTCCTATTACTTTTGGTATTATGCTGACTATGAATCTGGCAATAGGCTTCTGCACCCCGCCGTATGGGATCAACCTGTTTGTTGCCACAGCTATCTCAAAGGTAAAGATGGAGGCGCTCTCCAGAGAGATTGTAAAAATGATTGCTGCGCTGCTTGTCGTGTTGCTTCTGGTCACTTATTTTGCCCCTATGACCATGATATTCTTATAACTTAAGAGGAGGTGTCGTATGCTTATCTGGATTATTGATGAGGAATGGAAGGACTATGACCTGGAGATGGAGGAGCTGCAGAAAAAGTATCCGGGAGTTGAAATACGTACTTCAGGCTACAATTATGAAAAGGATCTTGAGGCATTCGGATATCGGGCAGATGGCATCCTGGCTCAGGTCTACGCCAATATTCCGGCATCCGTCATGGGGCGGCTGGAGCGCTGTAAGGGAATCGCTGTCTATGGCGGCGGCTATGACCGCATTGACACAGAGGCAGCGAGAGCCAGAGGCATCAGCGTCACAAATATCAGCGGATACTGTGCGGAGGATCTGGCCGATTACGTGCTCGCGGCAATGTTTTTTGTGAACAAGCGGATCGCGGCCTACAGCAGCTGTGCTGTGGAAAATGTGAGAAACGGTTGCTGGGGAGCCATGGCGGCAGCCGAGAACCGGCACAGGCTCAGAAAAGAGACCTTGCTCATTGTAGGACTGGGAGTCATTGGAAAGGCTGTAGCAGAGAGAGCCAATCAGCTCGGCATGCGTGTCGCTGCATATGATGAATATGTCTCAGCGGCAGAGATGAAGGCATTGAATGTGGAGAAGCTGAGCTGGGAGGAGGGCTTCCGGTGCGCAGACTATGTCAGCATTAATCTGAAGGGTTGTGTTGAAAATGAGGACAGAATCGGGAAGCATGAGTTTGAAATGATGAAAAATACCGCATGGCTGATCAACACCTCGCGCGGTCGGGTGGTGAATGAGCGGGAGCTCATAGAGGCAGTAAAGGGGCGCGAGATTGAAGGCGCGGTCCTTGACGTGATCAAAAACGAGCCTCCCAGAGGGGATGAGGCGATTCTGAATACGCCCGGTATCTATGTGACGCCGCATGTATCCTACATCTCCGTGGAGTCCTTCCGCGCGCTGAAGGAATATGCGCTACAAAATCTTTTTGCCATGCTGGATGGAAAAAAACCGAGAGATCTTGTAAACTGAGATAAAAGAATTATAAGACTACGGTAAGGGGAGCAGCATATGAGGAGCGATCTAATAAGAACTGAAAAAGAGACATTATCGGAAGTCGCCTACCGGTATTTAAAGGAGCAAATCATATCGGGGGTCATTCGGGAAGGTGATGTCATCACAGAGAATAATATAGGTCGCGCTTTGGGTATGAGCAGAACACCGGTCAAAAAGGCATTGACACAGCTGGAGAGCGAAAACTATGTGCGCTGTCTGGATGGAATCGGAACTGTGGTCGTAGGGCTGTCCCTCTCGGATCTGAGAGATATTTATGATGTGCGCATCAGCATGGAGCTGCTGGCTTTAAAGACCTCTATCCATAATATCAGGCCGGCTGAAATTGCAGAGCTCCGCGGAGATTTCCAGAGAGAGCTGGAAGCTTACAGGAGAGCCGGGGGGATTTCTGATCAGAGAATTGCAGAGATAGATGCCAGATTTCATCAGCTGATTGTAGATAAGAGCAACAATAATTATATCAAAAATCTGGTTCGCGTACTGGCAGCTCAGATTCGGAGATATCAGGCTGTGGCCTACAGCCTGACGGATACCTTTGAGGAGAGCGCCGGGCAGCATCTGGGCATCCTGCAGAAAATTGAGGAGAGGAATCTGGATGAGGCAAGAGAGCTGCTGAGGGCACATATAGAGTGGTCCTACAAAGAGCTCGCGGCGGTGATGCTGTGATTATAAATGGTGCCCGCATTTTTTAAACGGAATGGTCGTTGAAAGGCAGAGCAGAACCGCGCTTCCCTGAAAAACAATAGTCAGCCCCCGGAGTGCTCCGTTTCAGGAGTCTCATCCGGGGGCTGTTTTCTATCTTCAGGGACTCATTTCTTTGCTGTGATTTTCTGGAGAATCATAATTGCAAACATGATGATAATCGCGGCGGCGAAGATGCCGCCCATGCCCTTTGCCATGATTTCCAGGGCAATCTGGGGTGTATTCATAGCTTTCCTCCTTTGGAAATGTGCAGAGCCTTACAGGTACTGAGAGACGATGCTGATTACCAGCCCACCCGCAATAACGGAAGCGACCTGACCCGCGACATTGGTGCCAGCCGCCTGCATGAGTATGATATTGCCCTTCTCAGCCTCCGTCGCGAGACGCTGCACAACGCGTGAGGACATGGGGAAGGCGGAGATGCCGCAGCCGCCGATCATCGGATTCACGGGGGGCCTTCTGAAGATCCGAAGCACGACATTGACCAGCTTTGCAAAGAGCACGCCGGCCACGGTGTCAAAGATGAAGGCGACCAGTCCCAGTGCCATGATCATGATGGTCTGCGGATTTACGAACTGCTCGGCGCGCATGCTGAAGGAGATCGTGAGGCCGAGGAGCAGGGTGATGAGATTGACGAGATCATCCTGCGCGGTCTTGCTGAGACTGTTCAGAACACCGCATTCCCGGAGCAGATTTCCGAACATCAGAAAGCCGACCAGCGCCACAGACTGCGGTGACACAAAGCCCACGATGATCGTCACGGCGATCGGAAAGGCAATGCGCGTAGTGCGGGAAATGCTTTTCGGGTTGTAGCTCATATGAATGCGGCGTTCCTTCTCGGTTGTCACCAGCTTGATTGCAAAGGGCTGGATGATCGGGACCAGAGCCATATAGGAGTAGGCTGCGACTGCGATCGGTCCGATGTAGTTGGAGCCCAGCACCTGCGATACCAGTATGGAGGTGGGGCCGTCCGCCGCGCCGATGATACCGATGGAGGCCGCGTCCTTTAAGTCAAAGCCCATGAGACAGGCAATGAGGATGGCCGCAAAGATGCCGAACTGTGCCGCCGCTCCGAAGAGAAAATAAAAGGGCTGTGAGAGGAGCGGACCGAAATCAATCATCGCACCGATGCCGATAAAGAGCAGCAGGGGCATCATCTCGGAGGACTCGATGCCGACCTTGTACAGCCACTCGATGATGCCGGCAGCCGGAACCTTTCCCTGCACGAGCTGATCCAGAACACCGGAGAGCGGCAGATTGACGAGGATGGCGCCAAAGCCCATGGGAAGCAGCAGCGAGGGCTCGTATTCCTTCTCAACGGCGAGCCAGATCAGCGCGATTCCGACCAGATACATCACAAGCTGCTGCCAGGTCACGGACAGCAGTCCTTCCAGTAAAAAGCTCATATACTGTCTCCTTTAAATTTAGAAAGTCAGGGAATGAAAAACAGCGGGACTCTTATCATGGCGATTGAGCCTGATAAAAGTCTCGCTGTCGGTCATTTTCCTAAACCGGACTCGGATGAGCGGTGCTCATCGGGTATGTCGGATCCGGTTGCCTGTGCAGATGCACTGCCAGCTACTCCCCTTTATTGGCGCCATTATAAGCCGGGGCAGCAGTAAAGTCAAGGACAGGGTGCGGAAAATGCAGACGAAGCGCGGTATGAATCAGAGCAGTCGAAATGTATCGTCTCTCCGGCTGATTGCCGCGCGCTTCGGCGGCAGAGTGAGCGTGCGCCCGTCCGGGAGGTGGAGCTCTGCCGTCTCACTGTCGAGATTCACTGCGACGGTGCTGACATTACCCTCGTATTCCCTTGCAAAAGCAAAGCTGCGGTTTGTCAGCAGAAGCTCCCGGTAGCTTCCGGAGGAGAGCTCCGGCGTGTCGTTCCGAAGGTGGATCAGCGCGGAAATCTGCTCTGTCAGTGCGTTTGGCTGCGGCGCAGCAAAGGCGGGACGCAGAGAGGCGTCGCTTCCTGCCTCCTTCCGGCCCTCCGTGCCCCACTCGCTGCCGTAGTAGATGCAGGGAATGCCGGGAAGAGTCAGGAGCAGTGCATAGATCAGCGGCAGCTTCTCCGGATCAGTGAGCCTGGATGCGATGCGCTCCACGTCGTGATTGTCCGCAAATGAAAAGAGACGCTGTCCGCGGTACATCTCCAGGTAGTTTCGACGCACCGTGTGTGCGAGCTCAAAGAGATTCAGAGAATTGAAGGAGGACCAGAGCGCCTTGTAGCCGGGGTAGTCCGTGATTGCATCTGCCTGTCCCTCGCTGTAGAAGCGCCCGGCGTTGTCCCCGAGTATCTCCGCGAGAAGAAAGGCGTCCGGCTTCAGCGCGCGCATCTCTTGTTTCAGCATGGAGATGAACCACAGCGGCAGGAGGTAGGCGACGTCGAGGCGCAGCCCGTCAATATCAAATTCATGGAACCAGAGGCGCACGCTCTCAAGCAGATACTGCTGCAGCTCCGGGTTTTCAAGCTTAAGGCGCACCAACTCGTAATGTCCCTCCCAGCCCTCGTACCAGAAGCCGTCGCCATAGGGGGAGTCGCCGTTGAAATCGAGGTGAAACCAGTCGCGGTAGCGGCTCTCCCGGCCGTAGCGCTTTACATCCTGAAAGGCGAAGAAGCCGCGCCCCGCGTGGTTGAACACGCCGTCGAACACCACGCGTATGCCGTTTTCATGAAAGGCTGCGACGACAGCTTTTACATCCTCTGCGCTCCCGAGACGGCGGTCCGGCAGCCGGTAGTCGCGGGTGTCGTAGCCGTGCGTATCGCTCTCCATGAGCGGATTTAAGTAGACTGAGCGTATGCCGAGCGTCCTGAGATAAGGGGCAAAGTCCGTGAGGCGCAGGATGCAGTGTGCGGGGGCGGGGACGCCGTCCGGAGGCAGCGCGCCCGGGGCAGCAGCGGGCAGGAGTTCATGATCCGCGGGAGCGCCGCAGAGCGTCAGCGGGTAGATCTGGTAGAATACACTTTCTTCAAACCACATGGCTTGTCTCTCCCTTGTTCCTATGGTAAATTTGTACTAAGTATACAGTCTGGAGTGCCGTGATGCAATCTCCGGAGAGGAGGAAGAGTGATGAAGATACAGTGTGTTGTCGCGCTCTACTGGAGTGCGACCGGCAACACAGCTTCGGTGGTGAAGCGGATTGGGCAGGAGCTCGCACATAGGCTTGCCTGTCCCATGGAGGTGTATGATTTTACATTGCAGAAAGCGCGGGAGGATGTGCAGAGCTTTGGCACAGGTGATTTTGTGGTGGTCGGCTCGCCGACCTATGCCGGGAAGCTCCCAAACAAGATACTACCTGACTTTCAGACGAAGCTTGCGGGACATGGGGCTCTCGCCGCGGCGGTCGTGACCTATGGAAACCGAAGCTATGACAATTCTCTTGCGGAGCTCACGGAGACACTTCGGGCGGGTGGCTTTGTCCCGGTGGCGGGAGCAGCCTTTGCCTGCCGCCATGCCTTTACAGATCTGCTTGCGGGTGGAAGACCGGATGCAGAGGATATGCGGGATGCGGCAAAATTTGCAGAGAGAGTCGGAGCTCTGGCAGAGGAGCTGCATGCAGGGCATGCGGACAGAGCGCTGGATGTTCCGGGAGATGCGGCTGCGCCCTACTACATACCGAGGGGAACGGACGGACAGCCCGCAAAGTTTCTGAAGGCAAAGCCGCTCACGGATATGGAGAAGTGTACAAACTGCGGCGACTGCGTGAGGCTCTGTCCCGTGGCTTCGATCGATCCGGAGGATGTCGCAAACGTTCCGGGCATCTGTATCAAGTGTCAGGCCTGCGTCCGCGGATGCAGTGCGGGAGCAAAATATTTTGACGATGTGGCCTTCCTCTCTCATGTCGCAATGCTGGAGCAGAATTTTGCAAAGCCGCTGAAGAAAAACGAATTCTATTATATCTGAGTAGAAAGCAGGAAGAGGATCTCTGATTTTGTTCGGAGATCCTCTTCTCTATGTCTTATAACTTGCATAGAATACGCAGTTTGGTGTAAAATTGACACAATCAGACGGAAAACTGATAGAATCCGTGCAGCTTTTATGGAAGGAATGTAAAGGAGTGTGGGCGAACTGGATATGGAGCAGAATGAAGAGCAAATCATAGATGCAGAAATTCAGAAACTGATGCAGGGCGGGGAGCACACGGCGGAGAAGATAGGGAAAAAAAGGAAGTTCAGAGGGAAGAGCCTGCTGCTGGCGGTGGCTGTGATCGCAGTGCTGTTTATCCTTTCACTGGTGATGCGCATGCTTTCGGGAAAGGGCGGAGGCGGCCTTGCCGTTTCGACGGCAGAGCTTACGAGAGGAGAGGTTCAGGAGAAGCTGAAGGTGAGCGGACCGGTGAGCGGCACCAATTCTGCGGATGTTATGTCGGACATTCATGCGGAGGTGCGCGATATTCTGGTGCGTGAGGGGGATCATGTCGAGAAGGGACAGGTACTCGCATACCTGAATTCGCGGAGTGCAGAGCAGGCTCTGGAGCTTGCGGAGCATCAGCTCGCTCTCGCGAAGGCGAATCAGGCGGAGGCCGCAAAGAATACAGGCGCCGATTATGCAAAAGCACAGCAGGCACTCCAGAGTGCTGAGACAGAGCACGCAAGAAAGCTTGCGCTGTTTCAGACAGGCGCGGTTTCCGCGGCAGAGCTGGAGGCGGCAGAAGCGGCGCTTCAGAATGCAAGGGCCACGATGCAGACCTTCACTGTGAAGAAGGGAAAGGTACAGATCAACGATTCCTATAGTATTCAGATTCAAATTGCGGAGAAGGAGCTGGAGAAGGCACAGGACAGACTGGCAGAGACCACAGTGCTCTCTCCGATTGCGGGGACGGTCACGAGGGTTAATACAAAGCCGGGGCAGTTTGTTGACAGACTGGAGGAGCACAAGCCGCTGTTCACAATTGAAAATCTGGATGAGCTGGAGCTGGAAATACGGATATCTGAGTATTCCATAGGAAAGGTCAGCGTGGGACAGAAGGCGATGATTTCTGCCAGTATCATGGGAGATAGGCAGGCAGAGGGGGAGGTTTTGTCGATTTCGCCTACCGGAGAGATGAAGGGGAACGGCTCTACTGAGCGTGTCATTCCGACAAAAATCAGGGTGGACAGCAGAGAGTCGGGACTGATCTCCGGCATTACCGCGAGGGCAGAGATACTCCTCGATGAGGCGAAGGATGTGTTTGTCGTGCCGCTCTCCGCGCTTGTTCAGACCCCGGAGGGAGGAAGTGCGCTGGCTTTTGTCGAGGGCGGGACAGTGTTCCTGAGCCCTGTCAGGACAGGGGTGGAGAGCGACATTGCGGTGGAGGTCTCGCCGCTGGATGCCGCGGACCCGCATTTTGCGGAGGGACGACACTTTATTTTGACACCCGGAGAAGAGATTGCAGAGGGAGTGGCGGTCAGAGAGAGCCTGCTGAAGATGACGGCCTCTGATGCAGCTGCGGGTGCAAAGTGATGGGAATGCCGCTGATTGAACTGAAAAATCTTGTCAAGATCTATGATACAGGGGCGTTCCGGGTGCTGGGACTGAATAAGGTCAATCTCAGAATACAGAGGGGAGAATTTGTCGCCATCATGGGACAGTCCGGCTCCGGCAAGTCCACCTTGATGAATATTCTGGGCTGTCTCGATCGCCCGACGCTGGGGCACTACTATCTTGACGGAGAGGATGTCGCAGAGATGCCTCCGGAAAAGCTGAATCTGGTGAGAAATAAAAAGATAGGCTTTGTCTTCCAGAGCTTCAATCTCATCAGTCGCATGAGCGCACTGAAAAATGTAGAGATTCCCATGATTTATGCGCATGAGCAGTCGCAGGGAGCGCGCAGGGAGCGGGCGGCAATGCTCCTTTGCAAGGTGGGGCTCGGAGAGCGGGTCCATCATCAGCCGCATGAGCTCTCGGGCGGACAGCGGCAGCGCGTGGCGATCGCCAGGGCCCTCGCAAATGAGCCTCCGCTGATACTTGCGGATGAGCCGACAGGCAATCTGGACACGGCGAGCTCTGTGGAGATCATGGAGCTCTTTGCAGAGCTTCACAGGGCCGGGGCGACGGTGGTGGTTGTGACACACGAGGAGAATATCGCGGCATACACGCGGCGCATTCTGCGCTTTTCAGACGGAAAGCTCGTCTCTGACCTTGAGAATCCGCATCCGACTGAGGTCAGAGACAGCAGCCTGTTTGAGGGACTGTATCGAAGAAGAGAGGTAGACGATGCTGGTTGAGAATATGAAGATGGCGCTGACCTCGCTGCGCGCCAATAAAATGCGCTCTGCCCTCACGATGCTCGGAATCATCATCGGCATAGGCTCCGTGATTTCCATCGTGTCTATCGGGGATACGATGCGGAAGATGTTTGCAGATATTGCAAAAAATGTCGGTGTCACGCAGGGGGCGATCAGTATCGGCTACTGGCTTGATGACAGTGAGTACCGCGATACGGACTACTTCTCTATGGAAGAGATGGAAAGAATTCAGGAGCTTTTCAGCGACCGGATGGTTTACACCGACAGCTACGCTTCAGAGCGGGGAGAGGCAAGAAACAATCGAAAAAAATTAAAGCTGAACTTTTTCGGCGTGAAGGAGAAGTACTGGGAGGTTCAGCCTGCCATTCTGCTGGAGGGACGCTATCTGAATGAGGCGGATCTCCGTGAGCGCAGGGAAAATGCCGTGGTGAACGTCGAGACTGCCCGGAAGCTGTTCGGAAGCGAGCACGCTGTCGGACAGACATTTCGCTCCGAGCTCGGCCGGGAGATCAGAGAGTTCCGGGTGGTCGGAGTCTACCGGCAGGAGGTGAGCCCGTTTCAGAAGCTCTTGTCCGGCAATAACGACGACAGCGGCGAGGCGTATATTCCGGAGACCTTAATGCGGGGAGCGGATGATACAAGCTATTATATGCGCTATTTTTGGAAGCTGGATGCGAGCGAGGAGGAGATTTTAGAGTACACCAATGAGCTGAAGGCGTTTGTTTCCCGCACGAAGAACCGGAGACCGGAGGACTGGAACATTCAGACCGTGCAGACGCAGATGAAGCAGGTGGATGGCGTCATGGCCGGAATCGCCGCGGCAGTCGGCGGGATCGCAGCGATCTCCCTCCTGGTGGGGGGGATCGGCATTATGAATATCATGCTGGTGTCTGTGACGGAGCGCACCAGAGAGATCGGGATACGAAAGGCGCTGGGAGCCAGTACCAGAGATATACTGATTCAGTTTCTTACGGAGTCCGCGCTGCTCTCCGCCATGGGAGGAATTATAGGAATACTGCTGTCCATGCTGCTCGTGGGACTTGGAGGGGCGATTTTCAGAGTGGCTGTTGTGGTGAAGCCCTCTGTCATTGTGCTCGCAGTTGCGTTTTCAGCGACGGTGGGTGTCTTCTTCGGAATTTATCCTGCGAAGAAGGCGGCGCAGGAGGACCCGATTGTTGCGCTGCGGTACGAATAAAATCGGAAGGGGGAAGGAGCAGCTGTGCAGACAGGCCGCTCCTTCCCCGTTGCGATGCAAAAGAGGATCTCTGAGTCAGATCGGGGATCCTCTTTCGTCATACAGGAAATTCCTTCAGGAAATACACAGCGCTCACACGCCATAGACGACATCGTCCGCGATGAAGCTGTCCACGCCCTCCCGCGTGACAAAGACCATGGTTTTTCCGCTGTTCAGAGTGATCTCCTCTCCGTTGTCATCGTAAAATTTCGTCGGCTCATAGTCTGAATTCCTGATCCAGTGGACGTGGAGTATCTTCCCCGCCGTCATGTACCAGCCGTCCTGTACGGAGTCGAGCATGTGGAAATAGAGATACTCCGTGTTTGGATGTCTTCCGAACACGGCGCTCTGCACGAGTATATTCGAGAAGGCAAGCTGCTCGCCTGTCGCGGCGTCGACCTGCGGTTTTCCGTAGATGGAGCGGTAGTAGAGCCGCGTCTCCGGGTCATAGTGCATCGCAGGCCTGGTCACGGGATAGCAGCTCTTTAGGTCGATCTCTGCCGCGGGGGCCGCCTCCGGGTGATCCTCAAAGCTGTAGGGACGTTCCGTGGGAGTGAACTTCCAGTGTTCTTTCTTCCAGCAGTCTTGGCGGTGTGTGCGGGAGAAGCCCGCCTTCTCTATGGCAGCCTGAAGTCTTTCGCAGTCGGTGTAGGCCGTGTGCTCGGAGCGGCTGTTCTTCGGAATGCGGAAGAAGGCGTTGTAGCTGCTTCCCATGGCGCCGCCGACACCGTTGATATTCTCCACATCGGAGCGGGTCAGCAGAGGCTTTACAAAAATCTCCGGTCCTCCGAAGTGGACTATGATGGAATCCCATTCAAGCGCCGCATAGATAAAGTAGTCGCGGATGGAGCGGATATTGCCGATGCGCGCCAGATCCTCCCAATTCTGGAGTATGCCCATCTGGCGGCTCATGCTTCCCTCCTCCATGATCTCATAGAAGATCTCAGCGCGGCTGATGCCGTACTGGGGCTGAGCCTTTCGGTCAATCGGGAACATGACTGCAATGGGACGCTTCTCCGCCTCGGCCTCCGGAATCCACGCGTATGTCAGCGCGCTTCGGACGAGACCCGGCTCCGGTGGGATATCCGGAGCTGCCTCAGTCTCCGGGACTTCTGTCGGCGCTTCAACTGAGATTTCTGCCGCAGTGCTCTCCGCGGTGCTGCTCCCGGTGGACGGGGCTGTCTCTGACGCGGGAGCACCGCCACAGGAGGCGAGCAGAAGCGCTGCGGTGCAGGCTGCGGCAAGCAGGAGGAAGGTTTTAGTTTTTTTCATGGGGCACCTCCGCCGGGGTTGTCTTTTTAGGAGATACAGAAGCATCGCCTCTCAGGATATCACAAAAGGCGCTTGTGATGCGGGCAGTCATGCCCCAGATCAGCGGGCTGGTTCCGAGATAGAGCGGTATGGTGTAGTGTCGCTCTGCGAAGGGGTAGCTACGCCCGCCCGGAATCAGCTCAAAGGGGAAATCGTCCCCGGGGGCGCAGCTCTGTACGCCGCGGTAGAGGAGCGGCGGATGCTCTGCAAACCAGCGGAGCGGCAGAGTGAAGACGTGATCCACCTCATCGGGGGAGCTGCACCCGTCGTAGTCGGTGAGAAGCGCCGCAAAGGCGTGAACCGGACGGCCGGTAGGGCCGGGGATGCGGCCTATCTCGCCGAGCAGCTGAATCTGTTCCCGCTTTACGAGAAGCTCCTCCATCATCTCCCGCACGGCGGCCGCCTCTGCGCGCTCACCAAGCTCGATTGCGCCGCCGGGATAGCAGATGTCGCCGGGCTGGGTCTTTAAGCTCAGCGCCCGCTGCTCAAAGAGGAGATGCAGTTCTCCCTTTTTTATAAGAAGAGGAAGCAGCACCGCGGCGCGGCAGTCGTCCGGGTAAAGCTGCGTACTGTGAAGCTTCAGCCGCTCCCGGATAAAGGGGAGTGTCGTTGAATCTGTCTCAATATTCTGCATAATACCTTCCCGAAATTTCTGGAGATTTTGGTGATTATTCCCAAATCAGTATAGCATATTTTTGCCCCCTCGCCCATCCTCCGCGGCAGAAAAAGAAAAGCTTTTTACTCGGATTGACAGCCCGGAAAAATCTCTGTACCATGGAGCGAACAGGAGAAAAACAATGTCAGATCAATTTTTAAGAACAGAGCTGCTCCTCGGCCGGGAGGGTGTGGAGCGGCTTCATGCCTCGCACGTCGCGGTGTTCGGTATCGGCGGCGTCGGCAGCTACGTCGTGGAGGCGCTGTCAAGAAGCGGCATAGGGACTCTGGATCTCATCGACAATGACAGGGTGAGTCTCTCAAATCTGAACCGTCAGATCATCGCGACGCACAGTGCGCTCGGGCGCTATAAGGTGGAGGTCGCGCGGGAGCGCGTGCTGGACATCAACCCGGAGGCTCAGGTCAACATCTTCCGCTGCTTCTATCTCCCGGAGACGGCGGAGCAGTTTGATTTCACACAGTATGATTATGTGGTGGATGCGATTGATACAGTCACAGGGAAGCTTCAGCTGGTGATGCAGGCGGAAGCGGCGGGGACGCGCATCATCAGCTCGATGGGCACGGGCAACAAGCTTCGGGCGTCAGCACTGGAGATTGCGGATATTTATGATACCTCGGTCTGTCCGCTTGCGCGCGTGATGCGCAGGGAGCTGAAGAAACGGGGAGTGAGGCGTCTTAAGGTGGTTTACTCGAGGGAGGAGCCATTAAGGCCGCGGGCAGAGGCATACTCTGAGAACAGCAATTGTGCGGATGATGGAGGCGGCACGGCGCGCCGGGCGGTACCGGGGAGTACTGCCTTCGTTCCGGCAGCAGCGGGGCTCCTCATTGCGGGCGAAGTGGTGCGGGAGCTCTCCGGCATCGGAGCTGCCGGGGAGAGAAAAAATGAATTTTTGTTATGAGACAGAGGGCGCAGGTGAAGCGCGCGGTGCAGTGTTGATCGGAGCGGAGGGAGATTTCCGGATTCTTAGTATCCCGGAGAGGGTCGGAGGACTTCCGGTGCGGAGCATCGCTCGGAACGCATTTGCCGGGCGATGCGGGGCAGAGGAGCTCAGGATTCCGGGAAGCGTCGCGGAGATCGGAGAATTTGCCTTTTATGACTGTGCGCGGCTTGAGCGACTGGAACTTACAGATTACACGACAGAGATCGGCTCGGGAGCGTTTCGCGGCTGCGGAGCGCTCTCCCTTCTTGTGCTTCGGGTGAAACAGGGGAGCTTTGCCGGTTTTAAGGATATACTCTCAGATCTGGATCAGGCGATCAGCGCAGAGCTGTGGTTTCCGGATGGTATGTCGCGCCTCTTTTTCCCGGCCTTCGTGAATGATTTTGACGAGGATACCATGGCGCGTGCCATACATCCGCGCATCGAGGGCTGCGGCTACAGCTATCGTGAGACGGTCACCCGGAGACGGATCGATTTCCGGGGCTATGACAGGCTCTTTCCGCGGGCAGTCGCGGACGGGAGAGGCGCGCTCGGAGAGTGCGCCCCGGCGGTGGAGATCGCGTTTTCTAGGCTTCAGTATCCGTATCAGCTCTCGGGAGAGGCGGAGGCGCAGTATCAGAGCCATCTCCGGGATCATGCGGAGGAGCTGGTTCCGGAGCTCATTCACAGTCGGGATGTAGCACGGCTCCGCCTGCTTGCAGAGCGGGAGCTATTGTCCTCAGCGGCGGCAGCGGCAGGGCTTCGCACCGCGGCGGAGGAGAGACAGCCGGAGCTCTGCGGACTGCTCATGGAGTACGGACGCGGCCGGAGCTCCGCGGGGAAAGGCACACGCTTCTCTCTGGATGAGCTCTGAGCACTGCGTAGATTAAGCAGAGTGTCTGTCCGGCCATCAGTGGCGCTGATCTTCAGTGCAGGCGGAGATGGGACAGCAGGGGACGGTGTCGTCTGAGAGACAGTGGAGATGATTGCAGGAATAAGGGCTGAGTGAGGAAGAGAAGCCGGCGGACAGAGATGGATCAGCCTGAATCAGCAGAAGGAGAGACGGTATGGGAAACAGGGAAGAGCTCGACAGGATGGGGCAGAAGATTCTCGCGCAGACGCGGACAGAGCTCTGCCTCGCCCTGCCCTTTATGGTGCCGGTATTGGATGCGCTGCCCTGCCGCATGGATCTCAGGACGCGCTCTGTTGGAACAGACGGGAGCGAGCTTCTGTTTCATCCGCACTACCTCATGACGGAATTCATCGAGCATCCGCTGTCTCTCCGGCGCTGCTATCTGCATATGCTTTTTCACTGTCTCTTTCGTCAGCTCTATGCCGCTGCAGCGCACAGCGATGCAGCGCTCTGGGATCTGTCCTCGGATATCGCAGCGGAGTCGGTGCTGGACACGATACGGAGCGAGGCCGTGCAGCGTCTGCCCTCGGAGCTCAGGGAGGAGTGGTACTGTCGGCTGAAAGAGCGCTGCGGTCTGCTGAGCGCGGAGAAAATCTATGCGTACTTCGAGCGGGAGCCGCTGACAGAGGAACAGCGAGAGAGGCTCATGCGGGAGTTTCATCGCTGTGATCACAGCTTCTGGGACAGGGAGGGACAGAAGAAGCCCCCGGCGCCGCGCTCCGCCTCTCTGCCTCCTCGCGCCTCGGCGGAGGACTGGAGGCGGCGGGCAAAGCGCGTGCGGACGGAGCTGGAGACCTTCGGAAAGGAGGCTGGCAGCGGCGGAGAGGCGCTTGAATACATCCTGCGTCTGGAGCTGAAGGAGCGTCCGCTCTATCGCGAATTTCTGGAGCGCTTCGCAGTGCTCCGGGAGGTCGCGGAGATCGATCCGGATTCTTTTGACTACGGTTTTTATCACTATGGGATGGAGCGCTACGGGAATATGCCGCTCATTGAGGAAAATGAGTACAGTGAGCAGAGAAGGGTGGAGGAGCTGGTGATCGCGATCGACACCTCGGCCTCCTGTCAGGCGGTGCTGGTGCAGGAATTTCTGAACGAGACGGCGGCAATACTCTCAGAGCGGGAGAGCTTCTTTCATAAGCTCAGGATACGTATTCTGGAGTGTGATGAGCGCGTGCGGACGGACACGGCACTCACAGAGCTCCCGGAGCTCTCGCGCTATGCGGGACAGTATACCGTGCACGGCGGCGGGGGAACGGATTTTCGCCCGGTCTTCCGGCATGTGGAGCGGCTTAGGGAGCGCGGTGAGCTGCGTTCTCTGAAGGGACTCATCTACTTTACAGACGGCTTCGGGCGCTTTCCGGAGAGGCCCACGGATTATGAGACTGCTTTTGTATTCCGAAGGGATCAGGATTTTGCGGACGAGAAGGTTCCGAACTGGGCGCTGCGGCTCTATCTGTAGATGCGGCGGAGAAGATTCTGGCGGAGCAGCGGGCAGTCCCGCGTGAGACAGAAGCGCTGCGCAGAGGGAGAAATGGAGATAAAGACATGAATATACAGGAAGCAAAGGAAGAAATCATCCGGACAGTGCGCGCCTATCTCGCAAAGGATGAGGACGGAAGCTATCTTATCCCGCGGGAGCGTCAGCGCCCCGTGCTGCTGATGGGGGCTCCGGGCATCGGAAAGACCGCTGTGATGAGACAGATCGCGGAGGAGCTCGGCATCAGCCTCGTCTCCTACACGATCACACACCACACGCGTCAGAGCGCCATCGGACTTCCGGTGGTCAGCGAGAAGCGCTATGGCGGAAAGCGCTGCTCCGTGACGGAGTACACCATGAGCGAGATCGTAGCCTCGGTCTATGAGCAGATAGAGCGCTCTAAAATTGCGGAGGGCATATTGTTTCTTGATGAGATCAACTGTGTCTCGGAGACACTTGCGCCGACCATGCTGCAATTTTTGCAGTACAAGCGCTTCGGCACGCACGAGGTGCCCGCAGGCTATGTGATCGTCACGGCGGGCAATCCCCCCGAGTACAATAAATCTGTGCGGGACTTCGATATCGTGACGCTGGATCGTGTGCGCCGGCTTGATGTCAGGGAGGATTTCCCCGTATGGAAAAAGTATGCGCTGCGGCAGGGCATTCACGGCGCGGTGCTGAGCTATCTGGAGATTAAGAAGGACCGCTTCTACTCTGTCCGCGCTGCGGCGGGCGGAACGCGTTTTGTGACGGCGCGCGGCTGGGAGGATCTCTCGGACAGTCTGAAGGTGTATGAGCGTCTGGGGCTCTCCGTGGAGCGCGAATTTGCCGCCTCATTTTTGCAGGACCCGGAGATCGCGGAGGATTTCTCTATCTACTATGAGCTCTACCGGAAGTACCGGACGCAATACCGTATTCCGGAGCTCCTTCGCGGGGAGCGCCCGGAGAACACAGGGCAGCTGAAGGAGGCCCCCTTTGACGAGAAGCTGAGTCTCATCGGTCTTCTGGTGTCTGCGCTCGGACAGGAATTTCAGCGCTGGGCGCTGGAGCTCTCGGTGCAGAGGGAGCTCTTTGAGATACTGAAGACGGTGCGGGACATGCTCTCGCGGGGCGAGCTGAGAGAGGGGAGCAATGCGGAGCGGAAAGCCGGGAGCACAGCTCCGGAGCTTCGCGGGCAGTGCATTTATCTGAAGGACTGGCTCGAGGCAACCCTGCGCGCGCAGAGAGCGCAGCTGAAAGAGCGTGAGGAGGCGCAGCTTCTGGGGAGAGAGGAGGCGCAGCGGGAGCGGGGACTCCTTCTGCGGCTTCAGGAGCTTTGCGGGGAGATGCTGCGGGAGAGGAGAGCGGACTATAGCTTTTTAAAGCAGCGCTTTGCCATCTCGGAGGAGGAGCGCCGGGCGCGGGAGCAGGAGACAGACCGCCATCTCACGAATGTGTTTCGTTTTCTTGCGGAGACCTTCGGGGAGCAGCAGGAGCTGGTGCTCTTTCTCTCTGAGCTAGATGCAGGTTATTACAGTCTGCGTTTCGTGCAGGAGACGGGAAATGAGGCGTATTACCGCTATAATCGCATCCTGCTCTTAAAGGACAGGCGGGAGGAATTAAAGGAGGAGGTCATGAGACTTTTATGAGATTTGTAATTCAGCGCGTGACGCACGCGGCATGCACAGTGGATGGCGAGGTAACGGGGGCGATCGGCCCGGGCTTTCTGGTGCTGATCGGCGTCTCCGACAGTGATACGGAGGAGACAGCGGAGCAGATGGTGCGGAAGATGTGTGGTCTCCGCATTTTTCAGGACAGCGAGGGAAAGACGAACCTCGCCCTGCACGATGTGGGGGGAGAGCTGCTGCTCATCTCTCAGTTCACGCTCTATGCGGACTGCAGGAAGGGGAACCGCCCTTCCTTTATAAAGGCAGGAAAGCCGGAGCACGCGGAGCGGCTGTACGAGTATATTATGGAACTGTGCAGAGAGAAGCATCCGGGCATAAAAGTGGAGCGCGGCATCTTTGGAGCGGACATGAAGATAAGTCTCTTAAATGATGGACCGTTTACTGTGATTCTTGATTCAGAGCAGCTGTTTCCAAAGGGCTGAAGTAAGAATCACTTATTGCGAGGACCATCAAGAGTGAGAAGCAGGGCAAAATGACCTTTTACAACATGAGATTAATTTGCGGAGATCGTCGGTGCGCTGTTGCAGGAGGAGCTGCGAAAGCTCTGGGCATAGCTCAGCTCTCCGCGGCCTGCCGCAGCTTTCTGCGGATGCGGTTCAGCCTTCGCTCAAGATATCCCCGGCCGATATATTCTGCGAGCACGTACTGATCCAGTGAGGGTACGGTGCAGGAGTAGAAGCCCAGCTTCTCCTGATATACGGGGAGGAGACGCTCCGGCAGTACCATGTAGCCCACGCGCATGGAGGGGGCAAGACTCTTGGTGAAGGTGTTCAGGTAGATCACAGAGCCGCTGTGATCCATGGCGTACATGGTTTCGAGCGGCTTGCGGAGCACCGCAAATTCGGACTCGTAGTCGTCCTCCACGATGAAGGCGCTTCGCTTTTTCGCCCAGGCGAGATACTCATAGCGCTTTGCGGCTGGTGCGGTGATTCCGGTCGGGTAGCTGTGAAAAGGGGTCACATGGAGCACTCCTGCCTGAGAGTTCTGAAGTCCCTCAGAGCTCACGCCGCAGCTGTCCATCGGAAGCAGCTCGTAGGGGCGCGCATAGGCGCTGTAGATCAGGCGGATCTTCTCATAGGACTGCCCCTCAATTGCATAGACCACTCTGCGGTCGAAGAGCTGTGCCACCAGCCCGTAGAGATATTCCGAGCCGGAGCCGATGATAATCTGCTCCGGCTTTGCCTGCATTCCGCGGTAGTGCTTCAGGTAGCTGGAGAGTGCAGAGCGGAGCTCCCGGCTGCCTGCATTCGGCGGACGGAGCGGGAGCTGCTCCCGGTAGTCATTCAGTACCTCCCGTACAATGCGGAGGAAGGATCCAAAGGGGAAGTCCGGCGCTGTATCAGCAGGCTCTGCTGTCGGAGTATTCTTTGCGGGGAGCGACTGCTCAAGCTCCGGTGCAGAGGGAGCGGCCTCCGGACTATATGCAGGAGCGGAGACAGAGGCAGACCGGGGTGTGTGCGCAGATGGAAGCGTCATCTGCATCTGATCCTGCGGGAGGGAAGCTTCTGTCTCCCGGACGGGCAGCTGCGCTTGCAGGATAGTCTGAGCCGCGGGCCCATATGACTCTTGACTTTCCGGGTGTGTGTGCGGCGGCTGCAGAGTGCCGGACGAAGCTGTGGGGAGCTGCAGATGATTTACATAGAAGCCGCTGCGCGCCCGTACCTCGACATAGCCCTCGTCCAGCAGCTGGTTGTAGGCATTTTCCACTGTGACCACACTGATGCCGAGGTGCTCCGCGAGAGCGCGCTTTGAGGGGAGACGCTCTCCCGCGGAGATGGCTCCGGACAGAATGTCCTCCTTGATTCTGCGATACAGATATTCGTATTTTCGCTCGTGACCGCGTTCATCGAGAGGGTAGGTCAGCATGGGAAGCTCCTTTCTGTCTGCAGGACTTTGCTGCGGCTTTTACCTTTCCCGCAATGGCATCCGGGCAGGGATATCAGACTCAAAACTGAACTGGTTTTTGAACTTATAAAATATGCAAAAACTGGGAATATCAAACATATCAAAAGAAAGTATAATAGGATTTGCATAAAAACACAAGCCGGAGCAGATCAAGGGGGAACTGAAAATGAACGAGGAGAAAAGCACTGCGACGCGGGAGACCGCATATGAGAGAGAAAGTGAGCGGCTTCACAAGCTGGTGCTGACCGGACTGATGGCGGCGCTCTGCTATGTGGCATTTACGTTTTTGAAGATTCCGATTCCGACGCCGGGAGGAGGGGCGACAGCGCTTCATATCGGCAATGCCTTCTGTGTGCTGGCCGCGCTGATACTAGGTGGAGGGTATGGCGGGGTTGCCGGTTCGCTGGGAATGACCATTGCGGATCTCATGAGCCCGGCCTATGTTGCGAGTGCGCCAAAGACCTTTGTGCTGAAGCTGATGATCGGGTTGATTTCGGGCTTTGTGGCGCACAGGATTGCACACATCACAGAGGAGCACGACAGAGGCTACATCATGAAGTGGAGCGTTCTCGCCTCAGCGGCGGGGCTCGGCTTCAATGTTATCATGGATCCACTGGTGGGCTACCTCTATAAGACCTACCTTCTGGGCATCCCGCAGGAGGCCTCGAAGATCATGGCGACTTGGGCGGCGGGCGCGACAGCCTTCAACGCGGTGGTCGGAACTGTCGTTGTTGTGGTCGTCTATGCAGCGCTTCGTCCGATACTGAAAAAGACCGGGTATTTGTATAAGATATGATATAAGTTTTCCCGTCAGATGTTTGAAAAGTCTTCTGTCACTGTGACAGGAGGCTTTTTCAGTTTATAATAGAAAAAAGGAAATACAGCGAAACAGGGAGGCGCGCGATGTGGTTACTATTTGCAGTTTTATCTTCTGTTTTTGCGGCGTTTACTTCGATTCTGGCAAAGATCGGCATCGAGGGCGTAAACTCCAATCTGGCGACGGCGATCCGCACACTGGTGGTGCTGGGAATGGCCTGGGGGATGGTGTTTCTCACGGGCAGTCAGCGCGGCATCATGGAGATCAGCAGAAAGAGCTGGCTGTTTCTGGGATTGTCGGGTCTCGCCACCGGTGCATCCTGGCTCTGCTATTACAGGGCGCTGCAGCTGGGAGAGGCGTCGAAGGTGGTTTCTGTCGACAAGCTGAGTGTTGTGATCACACTTGTACTTGCGTTTCTGTTTCTGCATGAGAGCTGTACACTGAAAACACTGCTCGGCGCGATGCTCCTGACTGCCGGAACCCTGATTATGGTAGTGTGATATAACTCCTGAAGCTGTTATAATGCAGACAGGAAAATAGTCCGGGAACAGGAGAGGTGGGCAGGAATGAGACGAGTACGCAGAACAGTCATGATCGGAATATGCGCCGGCATACTCCTGCTCCTGTTGCAGAGAGGAAGCGGAATGGATGAGTCCGTATTCATGCGCGGTTACTGGATAGCCGCACCCTTCATTGTCATAGGGGCTGCGCTGTTTAATATTCTGTATTACCTGCTTTTTATGTTGCGGATGCACAGGCTGGAGCTCCTTCTCAAGGAGAGCTCTGCGTCGGAATACATAGCCGCTACAGAGGCGCTGCTGCAAAAGGCGAAGGGAAAGACACTTCGCGGTATTTTAAAGCTGAATTTATCAGCCGGATATCTGGAGGCAGAGGAGTATGAGACTGCGCTGCGCATGCTGGAGGAGCTGTCCGCTGAGCGGCTCAGAGGAAGAGAAGTGAAGCTGGTGCATGGCATCAACCTCTGTATCGCGTACTTTAAGACAGCGCAGTATGAGCGGGCAAAGGAGAGTTTTCTGTCTCACAGGGAATTGTTTGAAAAGTTCAGAGAGCACAGGCGCTACGGCGGAAATATCGCAGAGCTCGAAATACTGTCTGTGATGGCAGAGGGACAGTATGAGACGGCGGAGGCACTTTTAAAAACCGCGCGGGAGCGCTGGCACGACGCGCGGCTGCAGGCCGAATTTCAAGAGCTGGAGGAGCTGCTGAGAGAGAAGAGCAGAGATTTGCGGTCGGAGATACAGCTCTCCGGAGGATCGGAAAACAGCGGGAGGTCGGAATGAATATTGTGGTGAGTGCATGTCTTCTCGGAGAAAACTGTAAGTACAACGGTGGAAACAACAGAAGTCAGGCCGTGCTCGATTTCTGTGAGGGGCACAGAGTGATTCCGGTCTGTCCGGAGTGCGCGGGCGGGCTTCCAATCCCGCGGGTTCCGGCGGAGCGCGTCGGGGCAGAAGTGATAGATAGAGACGGCGTCAACAGGACACAGGACTTTATAAGAGGTACGGAGAGGACACTGAAGGAGCTGGAAAAAGAGAGGATAGACCTCGCGATTCTTAAGTCCCGCAGTCCGAGCTGCGGAGTACTGAAGGTCTATGACGGAAGCTTTTCGGGAAAGCTCATAGAGGGGCGCGGCATGTTCGCGGAGGCGCTCTCCGCGCGCGGCGTGAAGCTGCTGGACAGCGGTGAGCTGGATGAAGCAGTGCCTGAGTGAAAAATGTCCTGCGCATCCCCCGAAGGAATTTCCGACAGGATAACAAAGAGAGCTCCCATCCATTCATGGATGGGAGCTCTCTCGCTGGGCTGGCCGGATTCGAACCGTCGAATGAAGGAGTCAAAGTCCTTTGCCTTACCGCTTGGCGACAGCCCAATGCCGAAAATTCAGAGGAGCACAGCTCTCCCGTGAGCATTATCTTATCACAACTCCTTTCTCATGGCAATTTAGACTCTCTGTATTTCGGCAGTTAAGAGAGATTTTTTCGATTTTGTTTAAAATATATCTATTCTTGTCTTTTTCGGCGCGGGCGTGTACTCTATAGTACAGAGCGCGGAGCGACTCACATCTGGCCGTTCCGCTGGCAGCTGAGACAGCTGACTACCAATTTTTAGGGGGATCCCAACAATGGAAAGCTATTTTGCAATTGGTTTCATCGGCGCACTGATTGCGCTGGCCTTCGCTCAGAGCCGCAGAGTCGCGGTGATGTCCTGCTCCGAGGGCAATGAGCGAATGCAGAAGATTGCCTCCGCCATCCGCGACGGAGCAAATGCGTATCTGAAGCAGCAGTACTCTACCGTTGCAAGAATCTTTGTCGTGGTCTTCTTCGTGCTTCTGGCCATGGCGTTCGGAACCGGGGGCAGCATGCTGTCACGCTTCACGCCCTTCGCATTCTTAAGCGGCGGCATCTTCTCCATGCTTGCGGGCTACATCGGCATGAAGATTTCCACGCAGGCCAATTCACGCACAGCAAATGCGGCCTCTGAGAATCTGAACCGTGGCCTTCGCGTCGCCTTTGCCTCCGGCTCTGTGATGGGCTTCACGGTGGTAGGCCTCGGCATGCTGGATATCTCCGTGTGGTTCTTCCTGCTTCGCTTTGTCTTTGGCATTGCGGATCCGCTTGAGCTCGGCAATATCATGGTTATGAACGGAATGGGCGCCTCCTTTATGGCCCTCTTTGCAAGAGTCGGCGGCGGTATCTATACCAAGGCCGCAGACGTCGGCGCAGATCTCGTCGGCAAGGTTGAGGTCGGTATCCCGGAGGACGACCCCAGAAACCCGGCCACCATCGCGGATAATGTCGGCGACAACGTGGGCGATGTCGCCGGAATGGGCGCGGACCTCTATGAGTCCTATGTCGGCTCCATACTCGCGACCTTCGCACTTGGACCACTGGCAGGCTACGGCTATCAGGGCATGCTGCTTCCCGTGGCGCTCGCCGTGACCGGCATCCTCTGCTCCGTGCTCGGAACCTTCCTTGTGAAGACGGAGGAAAATACCGATCAGAAGGCGCTGCTCTCCTCTCTGAGAAAGGGCACATACTCCGCTGCGGTTCTCGCAGCCCTTCTCGCGGCACCGCTCACCTGGTTCCTGCTCGGCAACATGGGAGTCTACGTCTCCATCCTCTGCGGTCTGCTCGGCGGAACGCTGATCGGCTACTTCACGGAGTATTACACCTCCGATACCTATAAGCCCACGCAGGAGCTCTCCGCGTCCTCACAGAGCGGAACCGGTCCGCTGATCATCGGCGGCATCTCTCTCGGCTTAAAGTCTACGATGTCCTCTATCCTGATCGTCGCAGCGGCTGTTATTATTTCCTTTATCAGCGCGGGCGGCTATCAGAGTTACAATCAGGGCCTCTACGGCATCGGTATCGCCGCTGTCGGCATGCTCTCCACTCTCGGCATCACCCTCGCTACAGACGCCTATGGCCCTGTCGCGGACAATGCCGGCGGCATCGCAGAGATGTCCGGACTCCCGGAGGAGGTGCGTGAGCGCACGGATGCGCTGGATTCTCTCGGCAACACCACCGCAGCCACAGGAAAGGGCTTTGCGATTGGCTCCGCTTCTCTGACTGCGCTGGCTCTTCTGGTTTCCTATGTCTCTATCGCAGATGCCAAGCTCGCGGCAGCAGGGAAGGCAGCGATGAATCTCTCTCTCACGAATCCGGGCGTGCTGGTCGGTCTCTTCATCGGCGCCATGCTGACCTTTGTCTTTGCTTCCTATACCATGAGTGCGGTGCAGACCTCCGCGCAGCACATCGTCGCCGAGGTGCGCCGTCAGTTCAAGGAGATTCAGGGTATTATGGAGGGAACTGCAGATCCGGATTACGCGACCTGCGTCTCCATCTGCACCAAAGGAGCGCTGCATGAAATGATAGTTCCCGCGCTTCTCGCGGTCATCGTCCCCATTGTCACCGGGCTGCTGCTCGGCTGCGAGGGTGTGGTCGGACTTCTGGGCGGTGTGTCTGTCACCGGCTTTGCGATGGCGGTATTCATGTCCAATGCTGGCGGTGCATGGGACAACGCGAAGAAATACATAGAGAAAGGCAATTTCGGGGGCAAGGGCTCCGAGAGTCACAAGGCAGCAGTCGTGGGCGACACCGTGGGCGATCCCTTCAAGGATACCTCCGGTCCGTCTCTGAATATTCTCATCAAGCTCTGCTCCACGATCTCCATTGTGTTCTCCGGTCTGATTGTGGCTGCGAATCTGACGAATTTCTTTATGTGAGAATGTCTGCTGTATAAGAATATCTGAAGCTGTGCTTACAATTGCATAGGATCAGCGGGAGAGGTGAGGGCATGAGCAGCGGGTTTTGCTGTTCGGCCCTCACTGTCATTTCTAAGTTTCAGCAGATAACAATTGCAAAACCGGGCGCAGAGCATTAGAATGAAAAGAATATCTGTAGCATGGTGTTTGGTTTCATGGACTTTTGTGTCATACAGGGGGAATTATGAAAGAAAAAGGCAATTCACTGGCATTGATACCCATTCTTGTCTTTCTGCTGTTTTATCTCGGCAGCGGGATTTATTTTGAGTATATTCATCCCACAGAAGGACAGATGGGGTTTTACGTGATGTCTGTGGTGGTGGCCTTCGGCCTCGCGCTGATCGTGGCTTTCATGCAGAACAAGGAGCTCAGCTTTGAGCAGAAGATCCACGTGTGTGCGCAGGGAGTCGGCGATGAGAATATCGTCCTGATGCTCTTCATCTTTCTGATGGCAGGAGCCTTCGGCGGCATTGCAAAGCAGGCGGGCGGCGTGGAGTCCACCTCGAATCTTCTGCTCAGCATTATTCCGGGGCGCCTTGCGATTCCGGGGCTCTTCATCATAGCCTGCCTCATCTCCATGTCCATGGGAACCAGCGTGGGGACCATCACGGTGCTCGTCCCGATCGCGAGCTCCATCGCCGGCACAGCAGGTTTTTCTCTGCCGCTCTGCGTGGGAACTGTGGTCAGCGGCGCCATGTTCGGGGATAATCTTTCTTTTATTTCTGATACGACCATTGCGGCAACGAAGACTCAGGGCGTTGATATGAAGGATAAGTTTCGCGAAAATCTGGGCATTGCTCTGCCTGCAGCGCTGGTGACTCTGGCGATACTCTGCGTCATCGCTCTCCGGGGAGAGAGCGCAGCTTTCGGAAGCTATGAATATTCCATGATTCTGGCCTTTCCCTATCTTGTGGTTCTTGTCATGGCTCTGATGGGCGTCAATGTCTTTGTGGTGCTGGGGATTGGCGTGTTGCTCTTCTTCGCTGCGGGTCTGGCGGGCGGAAGCCTGACAGTGGCAACTGCTTTTTCTGCGATGGGAGCGGGAACCTCCGGTATGTTCGAGACCATGGTGGTCACGATTCTGGTTGTTTCCATCAGCTCGCTCATGAAGGAGCACGGCGGCTTTGCGGCGGTGCTGAGCTTTATCCGCAGCAGCTTCAGGGGAAGAAGAGGCGGGCTGTTCGGCATCTCCCTCCTCACCATACTCATGGATATAGCGACAGCCAATAATACCGTTGCAATTGTTGTGGCGGGTCCTATAGCGAAGACCATCAGCGAGGAATATCACATCGCGCCGAAGAAGACTGCTTCGCTCCTTGATACCTGTTCCTGTATTGCGCAGGGTATCATTCCCTATGGCGCGCAGGTGCTGATTGCGGCCTCCATCTCCGGCATTCCGGGCGTCATGATTATGCCCTGGCTCCTCTATCCCTACCTTCTGCTGGTGATGGTTGTGATTTCCATACTGAAGGAGAAGAAGGAAGACTGATATGGCGGTAAATGAGCGCTATCTGGAGAAGCTTCCCTACTGGGCGAAGCTCAGGCCGGAGGAGCAAGACAGAGTGCGGCGTGCAGCCGTACAGCGGCACTATGCGCGTGGTCAGCTGATCTATGATACGGAGAGTGACTGCCTTGGCATGGTTCTGGTGCTCTCGGGAAGCGTGCGCAGCTATCTTGTGTCGGATGAGGGACGGGAGATCACGCTGTTTCGCTCTCATGCGGGGGATATCTGTGTGCTGTCCGCTTCCTGCGTCATGCGGCAGATCACCTTTGATACGCAGATGGTCGCAGCGGAGGAGACGGAGCTCATGATTGTGAACAGCAGTCTCACGGCGCAGCTCTCGGAGCAGAATATCCATGTGCGCTGCTATCTCTATGAGCTTGCGACAGAGCGCTTTTCGACTGTGATGTGGACTCTGCAGGAGATACTCTTCAAGCGCTTTGATCAGCGGCTCGCGGCTTTTCTCATTGAGGAGTACGACAGAACCGGGGAGACAGAGCTTCACCTCACGCATGAGCAGATTGCGCAGCACACAAGCTCTGCGCGGGAGGTGGTTGCGCGCATGCTGAAGCGCTTTGCCGGAGAGGGACTTGTCAAAATGAGGCGCGGCGTTCTGCGCCTCACAGATATCGCAGGACTTCGTGCGCTGAATGAGAGCTGAATGAGAGCTGAATGAGACCTGGTTACATTCTTCTGTTCTGAAATCGGGTAGTCTGTAGCTACAGAGGAAAACCTCAGAGCTCCGCCAGGTGGAGCAGAGATACAGATAAGTGTTGAAGACCCGAAGCCGCGGCAGCGGATTCAGAAAAGGAGAAAAATTATGGCAGAGATTACATTAACAGAGGTAAATTTTGAAAATGAGGTTCTGAAGTCGGACAAGCCGGTGCTGGTAGACTTCTGGGCGACCTGGTGCGGCCCCTGTCGTATGCTCTCCCCGGTTATTTCCGAGCTCGCAGAGGAGTATGAGGGCAGAGTCAAGGTCGGCAAGGTCAATGTCGATGAGCAGCAGGAGCTTGCAATGCAATACCGCGTAGCCAGCATTCCGACCGTGATTCTCTTTAAGGACGGCCAGCCGGTGCAGACCTCTGTGGGAGCTCGTCCAAAGGCGCAGCTCGAGGCGATGCTGAAGTAAGGGAAACGTAAGAACACAGGGCATCCATGGGATATGGCGCAGAACCTCTCTCATGGATGCTTTTTTGTCAGGGCTATGAGCCCGTTCATTGGATGTAATGATGTATCTGATGTCAGGGCGAAGCCTGATCAGCCGGGCGGGGAACTCCTGCCGCAGGCTGGAGAGATGGAGGAAGCTTTTATAATGCAGTATGTCATAGTGTTTCTGGAGGGAATCATCACCTTTTTGTCGCCGTGCCTGCTTCCCATGCTTCCGATCTATATCAGCTATTTTGCGGGCGGAGAGGAGCAAAACAGTGCGCGGACAGTGCGGAATGCGCTCGGCTTTGTGCTGGGATTCACTGTCGTCTTTGTGACGATGGGGGCGCTGGCCGGAACGGTGGGGAGCTTTCTGAAAAGTCACCAGCGGGAGCTGAATCTTGTCTCAGGAGCAGTTGTGATTCTCTTCGGACTGAATTTTCTGGGGTTTCTGAAGCTGAGGTTGTTTCAGGGAAATGGTTTTCAGCTGAACAGCGGAAAGCTGGGCTTTTTCTCCTCCCTGCTCTTCGGCGTCATCTTTTCAGTCGGCTGGACGCCCTGCGTCGGCGCTTTTCTTGGCTCGGCGCTGGTTCTTGCCTCTCAGCAGGGACATGCGCTGGAGGGGGTGCTCATGCTGCTTCTGTACTCGCTCGGCTTGGGTATCCCCTTTCTCATAAGTGCAGTGCTGATAGACAGCCTGAAGGGGGCGCTCAGCTGGGTGAAACGGCACTATGCGGCGGTGAATGCCGTGAGCGGCGGCTTTCTGATACTGGTTGGCGTGCTGATGGCGAGCGGGCTCATGGGGCGTATGCTGGCGCTGTTCGCTGCGTGAAGCATCTCGCTTCTACGCTGAAATAAGCAAACAGACAGGATGGGATAAGGATGAAGAATAAGAAGATACTACTGATTGCACTGTTTTTTGTCGTACTGCTGGGAGCCGTGTCCGTGCTTTATCGGAGCCTCGGCAGCCTAGCAGCACCGGAGCAGCTGAAGGCAGAGAGTGCTTCTGCTGTGAAGACGGGCGGAGATCTCTCCGTTCAGGAGGCTGCACAGGCTCTGGGGGCAGACAGTGCGGAAAGCGATGCTGCGTCAGAGGCTGGAGAAAGCGGAGCCTCCTCCGAGGGGGCGGAGCGCGCCATTGCACCGGATTTTGCAGTGCAGGATGCAGAGGGCAACGCTGTCCGACTCTCTGATTTTTACGGAAAGCCGGTGGTGCTGAATTTCTGGGCGAGCTGGTGCGGGCCCTGTAAGCATGAGATGCCGGAATTCAATGCGCTGCATGAGGAGCTCGGTGACGGCGTGCAGTTTTTTATGGTAAATCTCACAGACGGCCAGCGGGAGAGCATGGCCAGTGCCTCCCGCTATGTAGAGAAGGAGGGCTACACGCTGCCGGTATATTTTGATACAGCCTCGGACGGCGCGCGCAGCTACAGTGTATACTCAATTCCGACGACCTATTTTATTGATGCGGAGGGCAAAGTTGCGGCACAGGCAGCGGGAGCCATAGACCGGGATACTCTGCGAAAGGGCATTGCAATGATTGCTCCGGAGCTCGTGAAGGAATAAGCCCCGGCAGACGAAGGATGAAAAGCCTCGATTCAGAGGAGAGCATCAGCGACAGAGGAGGAGGTTCGGATGGCAGAGGAGAGAAAGAGCGGACACAGACGTCGCGTTCACTACGCGGGCAGATATCCGCGGCGTTTTGAGGAGAAGTACAAGGAGCATGCGCCCGAGAAGTACGCGGACACCGTGGAACATATTATTGATAAGGGAAGCACGCCCGCGGGTATGCATATCTCCATCTGTGTGGACGAAATACTCTCGATTCTCGCTGTGCAGCCGGGAGAGCGCGGGCTGGACTGCACACTTGGCTACGGGGGACACAGCAGAAGGCTGCTGGAGCGCCTTGCGGGCCAGGGGCATCTTACCTCTCTCGACATTGATCCGATCGAATCTGTCAAGACGGAGGCTCGGCTTCGCGCACTGGGCTATGGAGAGGATATCTTTTCTGTGCGGCGGATAAATTTTGCAGAGATAGACCGTGTGGCGGAGGAACAGGGGCGTTTTGATTTTGTTCTGGCGGATCTCGGTGTCTCCTCCATGCAGATCGATGACCCTGCGAGGGGCTTTTCCTATAAGGTAGAAGGCCCGCTGGATCTCCGCATGAATCCGGAGCGCGGTATGAGTGCGGCGGAGCGGCTGCGTGAGCTCTCGCGGGAAGAGATCGAGGGGATGCTCCGGGAAAATGCAGACGAGCCCTATGCGCACGAGCTGGCGGCGGCGATTACCCGCTGCTTCCGTGCCGGAAAGTGTCTGGATACTACATCGGCACTGCGAGAGCTGATCGAGCAGACGCTCGGAGCTCTGAAGTCTGTGCAGGCTCTGAGCGCAGCAGAGCGGAAGGAAGAGCTAAAGAAATCCTGTCAGAGAAGCTTTCAGGCGCTGCGCATTGATATCAACCATGAGTATGAGGTTCTGGAGCAGCTGCTCACAAAGCTGCCCGGAGTCTTGAATCCGGGAGGCCGGGTGGCAATCCTGAGCTTTCATTCGGGAGAAGACAGGTTGGTGAAGCGTAGCTTTAAAGAGCTGAGGCGAGCCGGAATATACGCGGAGATTGCAGAGGAGCTCACTCGCCCCTCCGCAGAGGAATGTGTGCGGAATCCGCGTGCGCGGTCAGCGAAGCTGCGCTGGGCAGTCAGGGGAGCTTGCGCTCAAGAAGCACCTGGATGGAGTTCATAACAGAGAAAATCTGATAGTTCAGAAGAAAGAGGGCGCTGCCACAGTCGGGGTAGTGCCTTTTTGCGTGTTCAAGAATGGGAATTACGCAGCGGCGTGTCTCGTCGATGTAGTCCTGGAGCTTCTCGCGGGAGAAGCCGTAAACCATGTAGGAGAGATTGTTGCAGCGATCCAGGAGTTTGGTCAGTACCGCGAGACGGTTTTCGGGAATGTGAGAAAAATAGCGATCCTTTGCTGCAATCCGGCTCTCTCCGGGAAGCCTTGAAAAAGTGAGAAGACGGACGGCCTCGCGCACCTCCTGACACACCGGAAGATCCTCGGGTCGGATACCGCAGTCCTCGCAGGTATCGTGCAGCAATATGGTTGAGAGGAGATCGTCCTCGCAGAGATTCAGTGCCAGTGCGTGACAGGCCATGGTGAGGGGGTGGATGATGTATGGAAGCTTTGCCGGACCTTTTCTAAGCTGCCCCGCATGACAGCGCTCTGCAAAAAAAAGCGCGTTCAGGGTTTGGTTAAAGCCAAGGCGCTCGGCTTCCTGTGCCACCTGATCGCGAAGCATCGTTTCCTGCATGAAGTGTTCATAGGAACTGTGGTCCGTCATCTCGGCTCCTCTCACAAAAGAACGATGGGGTCTCCTTTATTGTGCCTGTTTTGTATGCTGAAATCAAGGGCGATTGCCCCATTGAAATGTATATATTTCAGTACAGCTGAGAGAATGGTGGTATACTGTTATTACAGCGTCAAGAGCACTGAACCCACACGAAAGCTTGCTTTCGTGTGGGTGGAAGTGCTTTTGACGCGCCCCACATGGAGCACGAAGCGGCGCGGAAGCGACACGGGAGTGCGGAATGTGGCAGCGCTGAGAGAGCGCGAAGCGCGAGCAGCGCGTAATAACCGATGTTATCGAGCATGAAGCAGCGCTGAGAGAGCGCGAAGCGCGAGCAGCGCGTAATAACCGATGTTATCGAGCCTGAAACAGCGCTGAGAGAGCGCGAAGCGCGAGCAGCGCGTAATAACTGGTGTTATCGAGCATGAAGCAGCGCTGAGAGAGCGCGAAGCGCGAGCAGCGCGTAATAACCGATGTTATCGAGCCTGAAACAGCGCTGAGAGAGCGCGAAGCGCGAGCAGCGCGTAATAACTGGTGTTATCGAGCCTGAAACAGCGCTGAGAGAGCGCGAAGCGCGAGCAGCACGTGATAAGCAGTGCTATTGTGCATATATCAAACAATCGGAGGTGAACGCATGATTGACTATACAGAGGGCTCCGGAAAGCAGTATCACACCGGAATTGGAAGAGGAGACGTGGGACGCTATGTGATATTGCCCGGCGATCCGAAGCGTTGCGAGAAAATAGCGGCGCATTTTGAGAAGGCGGAGTGTATTGCGGATGTCCGGGAGTTTGTCACCTGGACAGGGCTGCTGGAGGGAGAAAAGGTCAGCGTTACTTCCACCGGAATCGGAGGTCCCTCGGCGAGCATCGCACTGAATGAGCTCGTAAAGAGCGGCGCAGATACTTTCATCCGCGTCGGAACCTGCGGCGGAATGCAGGAGGAAGTGCTCGGAGGCGATATCGTGATTGCAAACGGCGCGGTTCGCATGGAGGGAACGAGCCGGGAATTTGCGCCGATCGAATATCCAGCGGTACCGGACTGGACTGTCACCTCAGCACTGGTCTGTGCTGCAAAGACTCTGGAGCGCAGATACCATGTAGGAGTTGTGCAGTGCAAGGATTCTTTCTTTGGTCAGCATGAGCCGGAGCAGATGCCGGTGTCGTATGAGCTGGAGAATAAATGGCAGGCATGGCTCAGGCTTGGCTGCCTCGCTTCAGAGATGGAATCCGCAGCGCTCTTTATCGAGGGCAGCTTTCTGAGAGTCCGGGTCGGTTCCTGCTTCCTGGTGATCGCAAATCAGGAGCGGGCGAAGGCAGGGCTTCCAAATCCACAGGTGCATGATACGGAGGGAGCTATTGAAGTTGCCGTTCAGGCACTGAGAGGGCTGATCCGGGCAGACAGAGGGGAGAAGTAAATGACGGATATGGAGCTGTATCGTGCGGCGGAGGCAGCGAGAGCGCATTCTTACTCGCCCTATTCCGCTTATGCGGTCGGGGCGGCGCTGCTTGCGGAGAGCGGAAAGCTTTATACTGGCTGTAATGTGGAAAATGCGGCCTACGGGCCGAGCAATTGTGCTGAGCGCACCGCTTTTTTTAAGGCAGTCAGCGAGGGAGATAGGCGCTTTCTGGCAATTGCGATTGCCGGAGGACATGCGGGCGAGGAGCGGCTTGATTTCTGCCCGCCCTGTGGCGTGTGCCGCCAGGTGATGCAGGAATTTTGTGAACCGGAGCGTTTCCGCATTATTCTGGGACGTTCTGACGGTGTGCTGAAGAGTTTTCTTCTGAAGGAGCTTTTGCCGCTGGGCTTCGGAGCGGCACTGAAGGGAGAGTAAACGGAGACGGAATTCCGGCGCCCAGAGAAGTAGAAAATATTCAGAGAGTGTAGAGAGAGGGGAGAAATGACCGAGAGAGAACAGAGAATTCTGGCACATGTGGATCACACACTTTTAAAGCCGGAGGCACGCTGGGAGGAAGTACAGGTGCTCTGCGACGACGCGATCCGCTATGGAACGGCGTCCGTTTGTATCAGTCCCTGTTATGTGAAGCAGGCGCGGGCCTATGTCGGAGAGCAAATGCGGATCTGCACTGTGGTTGGCTTTCCGAGCGGGGCCATGACAACAAAGGCGAAGCTGTTTGAAGCGGAGGAGGCTCTGCAAAACGGTGCGGAAGAGATTGATATGGTGATTCACATCGGAGCGCTGAAGGCAGGGAAGCTCTCGGAGGTTGAGGAGGAGCTCCGGGCGCTCCGCAGGGTTTGCATGGGTAAGATACTGAAGGTGATCATAGAAACCTGTCTGCTCACGGAGCAGGAAAAGATTGCAGCCTGCCGCATTGTTACAGCGGCGGGAGCGGACTATATCAAGACCTCCACGGGTTTTTCCACCGGAGGTGCGACGAGAGAGGACATTAAGCTGTTCCGGGATCATGTCGGAAAAGACGTGAAGATCAAGGCGGCCGGAGGAATCAGCTCTCTGGGGGATGCGGAGGCTTTTCTGGCACTGGGGGCGGATCGGCTGGGAACCAGCCGGATTGTGAAGCTCGTCAGGGAGCAGGATATAGAGGCAAATCGCTGTTATTATGATAAAAGGCTGTGATGGTAAAAGCACAGGAGGAGCATGCAGCACAGGCTCACCTGTCAGAGGTGGAGGTAAAATGAAGAGATACAGACGTATATTTCTGATTGTACTGGATTCTCTCGGAATCGGCGGGGCAAAGGACGCAGCGGATTTTGGAGATGCAGGGGCGGACACGCTGGGGCATATTGCGGAGCGTGCAGGAGTGCTGGACATTCCGAATCTTCAGAAGCTTGGAATGGTGAACTTGAAGCCGCTTGATGGAATCGCTGCGAGCGAGAGGCCGCTCGGCCGTTACTGTGCGCTGAATGAGCAGAGCCGCGGCAAGGATACGATGACCGGTCACTGGGAGATGATGGGTATTTACACGGAGAAGCCCTTTGTCACCTTTACGGAGCACGGCTTTCCTCCGGAGCTCATTGCAGAGCTGTCCAGACGCACCGGCAGAGAGATCATCGGAAACAAGGCAGCCAGCGGGACTGTGATCCTGGATGAGCTTGGCGAGCAGGAGATTCAGGAGGGAAAGCTCATTGTGTATACCTCCGCGGATTCTGTACTGCAGATCTGCGGCAATGAGGAGACAATGGGTCTGGAAACCCTGTATCGCTACTGCGAGATCGCACGAGAGCTGACGATGCGCGACGAGTGGAAGGTGGGGCGTGTGATTGCGCGTCCCTATGTCGGAAAGAGACGCGGAGAGTTCAGACGCACGGCGAACCGGCACGACTATGCGTTGAAGCCGCCGAAGCCCACTGCACTGAATGCACTCCAGGAAGCCGGACTTGCGACGATCTCTGTCGGAAAGATCCGGGATATTTTTGACGGCAGTGGGATTGGAGAGGCGCAGCATTCAGAGAGCAGTGTCCATGGCATGGAGCAGACGACAGAGCTCTGCCGGAGCAGGGAGTTTGAGGGGCTGTGCTTTGTGAATCTCGTGGATTTTGATGCCCTCTGGGGACACAGACGTGACCCGCTCGGCTATGCGCGGGAGATAGAGCGCTTTGATGAGAAGCTGGGACAGCTGATACCGCTCCTTGGGGAGGCGGATCTCCTGCTTCTCACCGCGGATCATGGCAATGATCCGACCTGGCATGGCACAGATCACACGAGAGAGCAGGTACCGCTGATTGCATATTCCCCATCCTTTGCGGAGGGAAGCGGTGGGAGACTTCCGGATGCAGAGAGCTTTGCCGTACTGGGAGCGACGATCTGCGATAACTTCGGCGTGAGGATGCCGGAAGGGACAATAGGAAGATCCAGGCTAAAAGAAGTGGGGAGAAGGTGAACGGAGAGCTGAGTTAAGGAGAGGAATGCCGGATGAACAGAGCGAGATTGGAACAGAAGGAACAGCTGAAGGTATATATGAGCTCCCGCCAGGTGGAAAGTCTTCAAGTGCTTGCAATGAGCACACAGAATCTGGAAAAGTTTATCTCTGAGGAGCAGATGATCAACCCGATGCTGGAGCTTCCTGAAAATGGCATAGAGGCGGAGATGGCTGAGAATACTCCTTCTATTCTGTTGTCGCAACATCAGTACAATAAAGAAAGAACAGACGTGTCGTCTTTGCTGGAAAATATTCCGGAAAAAAAATCGGAAAGTCTGGAAGATTATCTCATAGCACAACTGCCTGTCAATGAACTGGACTCAAAGCAGTACAAACTCTGTAAAAAGATTATTCGGTATCTGGACAGAGATACGGGATTTTTGCCTGAGATGACAAAAACGCTCTTAAACGAATGGAATGTGGACGCTGAAGAGCTGGAATCGGCAATTCGCCTTATTCGCACTTTAGATCCAGCGGGTGTCTGTGCCTATGATATGCGGGACTGTTTTAAACTGCAGCTGGAAAGGCGGGGAGTTACGGACAGGATCCCGTATGAAATAATTGATGATTATCTGAAGGAATTGGCAGAAAGAAAGTTTTCCGGCATTTCGCGTCACATGAAGATCAGTACAGCCAGAGTTCGGGAAGCCTATGTATTGATACAAAGTCTGTCTCCGCATCCCACAGAAAATTTTAATGGGAGCGAAACGCAGTATATCGTACCGGATGTCATAGCAGAGTATGAAAATCAGGTGTGGGTGCTGCGTTTTCTGCGTCCGGCAGCGGTCATGGTTCGACTGAACCACGAGTATATTCGGCTGGCAAAAGAGGCGGAGGACACAGAGACTATCAACTATTTCGCGAATAAAATCCACAGGGCGAGACAGCTCGCAGCGGCTGTGCAGCAGAGAGAAGATACAATAAAGGCACTTTTGTATTATGCGCTGGAAGAACAGAAAGAATATGCTTTAGGGAACGGAGCCAAACGAAAATTGCAGCAAAAGACTATAGCAGAGCGCTTGGGCGTGCATCCTTCGACGATCAATCGGGCGCTTAAGGATAAGTATATCAAAGTTCCGATCGGCATTATCCCTATGAAAGGATTATTCAGCAACCGTGAGAATACCACAGTTGTAGAGAGCAATCAAAGATTGAAGGAGAGAGAGAAGAAAGTGATTGAAGAAGTGCCATCTGTTGATTCCAAAGGAAAGGTTTCAGAAATATGTCTGATTGCACCAACGGAAAAGATGCTTGAATTAAATCAGTCGGTGTGTAGGATGTATGGGAAGAAGGTCACTGCCTGCATTGCGTCTCTGCCGGATGCTGCACAGGTAGTGCATAAGCTTCAGCAGCGGGGAGCAAAAATTTTTATCAGTCGAAAAGGAACCAAAAAAAAGATAGAAGAAAAATGTCATGTTCCTGTGATTGATGTGGGTTTAAATCTTTCCGACTATGTTCCACTGATGGAACAGGCTGCGAGAGTGAAAGGAAAGGTGGCTTTTTTTTCTTATGGACTGGTGCCGGAAGACGTCCGAAGCATGTGCTATCTGATGGAGATTGATGCACTCTTCTATTCTTTTTACAAGATCTCGCAGTGCGATAGTATAGTCAGAAAAGCGATCCATGAGGGTGCTGTACTGGGGATTGGAGGCGCCAATACAGCACCTCCCTCAGAAAAGTATGGATTGGAGCATTTAATTGTAGAGAATTCACCGCAATCCCTGCTGGCTGCAATTGAGTCTGCGGAGCAGATGCTGCATTTACAGAAGGAGGAGGCAAAAAAACAGGAAGAGTTAAAGATATTGCTGCAGAGATATGATCTTGCCTTAAACTTCACGCACGATGCCATATTTGCGGTGGATCAGGCTGGTAAGATAGAAGTGATGAATGGTGCCGCAGAAAAAATAGCGGAGTGCAAGCGGGAAAACGCTGTTGGAAAGACTCTGTGGGAGATCATCTCAGATACACGCGTTAAGACGGTATTACAGGATGGCAAGAGACAGCTGAACAGTATTATGAAGCATGGAAACACAACGCTCCTGTCAAATCTGGTTCCTATTATTGTAGATGGCCAGATACATGGAGCATTAGCGGCATATCAGGATGTGCATGTGCTGCAAAAGCACGAGCAAAAATTGCGCATACAGCTGTCAGAGAAGGGCCTGGTAGCCAAGTACCATTTCAGCGATATTATCGGAGATTCCACCAGGATGCGCAGCGCGGTGCGCATGGCAGAAAAATTTGCGTGCTCAGATGCGACGATTCTCCTGCATGGTGAGACAGGAACCGGAAAAGAGCTGTTTGCGCAGAGTATACACAGTGCAAGTGAGAGAGCGGAGGGGCCCTTTGTAGCGGTAAACTGTGGATCTCTGCCAAAAGATATTTTGGAAGCAGAACTTTTTGGATATGAGGAGGGGGCCTTCACCGGAGCCAGCAAGGGCGGGAAAATGGGTCTGTTTGAAATGGCGCATGGTGGAACTATTTTTCTTGATGAAATAGGAGAGATGCCTCTGGGGACACAGGTTCAGCTTCTGCGTGTGCTGCAGGAGAGAGAAATCCGACGACTGGGAAGTGACCGAGTGACTCCGGTCAATATTCGCGTAATAGCTGCAACAAATCGTGACTTATTAAAAGAAATAAGAGAAGGGAATTTTCGTCAGGATCTGTTCTTTCGGATTAATGTCTTAAGTATAGAAATCCCTCCGCTCCGGGAGCGCAGAGAAGATATTGCCCCTATCTGTGAGTATTTGTTAGAAAAACTTATGCCATGTGGGGAGGAGGAGCGTCAGCTGATTCGAAGCGTGCTGGATATGCGAAAAAATTATGCCTGGCCGGGAAATGTGCGCCAGTTGAGCAATCTGGCTGAACGCCTGTATATTTTATGTTCTCAGGGAGAAGACAGGGAGTTTATCCGAAATGTCTTGAATATATTTTCCATGGAAACAACGCAAAATCTGCCGGAAAAAATGATGGAAGACGATGTTGCAACAGAGCAAAATGTTTTGAAGGTCGAAGGAAAGAGCAGTTTTCACGAGAGAGAAAGAAATAAACTTCTGAGAGTTCTGAATGAGAACAATTTTGCAATGAATAAATCCGCACAGATACTTGAGATGAATCGGAGTACGCTTTGGAGAAAAATGAAAAAATATGGAATTACAAAAGAGTGAAGCGGCATGTTGTTGCAATTAAATGCAACTGTTTCAAATAAATGCAACACAATAACACAATAAGCAACAAATTAAGGCAACATGGACTCATGCAAATATAAAGCCTGGGTCTTTTTTTGTTGAAATTAAGAACGGCAAATCATATCAGAACAGGGGAATAAAGAAAAAACACGAAAAAACTGAAAAAAAAGGAGGGAAATTGCTTATTAGTAAAGTGAGAGGAGTTCTCAGAGAACTCTGCATGAGAAAGAGAGGGAAGTGCAACATGGCAAAGGGATTGCTGGACGGAGTCGTCGTTTTAGATCTCACAAGAGTTCTTGCGGGACCGTACTGCGGCATGCTGCTGGCTGATATGGGCGCTACAGTGTACAAGATTGAAGTTCCCGGAAAAGGAGATGATAGCCGGGCATTTGGACCATTTAAAAATGGAGAGTCGGTCTACTATATGAATTTTAACAGGGATAAGATCGGCTGCACTCTGAATCTGAAAGCAGAAGAAGGAAAAGAAATCTTTCGGGAAATGGTTAAAAAGGCCGATATTGTGATCGAAAATTATCGACCGGGGACAATGGAAAAACTTGGTCTGGGTTATGATACCTTGCGCGAAATCAATCCGGGGATAGTATATGGAGCGGTTTCGGGCTTTGGTCATACAGGACCTTATTCCAGGCGTGCAGGCTATGATATCGTGGGGCAGGCTGCCGGTGGTCTTATGAGCACTACAGGTTGGCCGGGAGGGGCACCGACCAGAACCGGAACACCTATGGGAGATGTCCTTGGCGGCTTGAGTGTTACGATCGGCGTGCTGGCGGCATTGCACAATAAGCAGAGAACAGGGTTTGGAGACAAGGTGGATGTGGCTCTGGTGGATTCGGTAGTCTCTTCGATGACCAATATTAATATGATCTATCTGGCAGAGGGCAGAGTTCCACAGAGAATCGGAAATAGATATGAATCTACATATCCCTACGATTCCTTTACCTGCAAGGATGGCGATGTCATTATTGCCGCCGGAAATGATAAGCTCTATGGATTGCTTTGCAGAGAGATGGGGCGGCCGGATCTGATAGAGGATGAGAGATTCCTTCATGTCAAAGACAGAGTGGCCAATCACGAGGCAATGAAGGCAGAGGTTGAAAAGTGGACGAAGAAGTTGACACTTGATGAAGTGGTGGACAAACTTAATAGCTGCGGCTGCCCCTCAACACCGATTAATACTCTGGACAGAGTCGTTGCAGACCCGCAGATCGCGGGCGCAAGAAATATGTTTGTGGAGATGGATCATCCGATTGCCGGCAGAATGAAGCTTACAAACAATCAGCTGAGATTTACAAATCATCCGGCCGATCCACGCACTCCGGCTCCGACCTTGGGGCAGGACAATAAAAAAGTCTACTGTGAGTTTTTGGGTTATAGTCCGGAGAGATTAGCAGAACTTATGGAAAAGAAGGTGATATAAATGGATAAAAAAATTGAACTGATTGAAGTGGGACCACGCGACGGATTTCAAAATTTGAAAGAATATCTTCCGGCAGAGAAAAAAATAGAAGTGATTGAGGGATTAATCGACGCTGGTGTGCGTCATATGCAAATCACCAGCTTTGTCAGTCCGAAGGCAATTCCACAGATGAAGGATGCAAAAGAGATTGCATCTGTTATTTTAAAAAAATATCCGGATCTGGATCTGTTTGCATTGATTCCAAACTATCGCGGTGCGCAGACAGCGGTGGAGGTTGGAATGAAGAAGGTGACCAATGTGATTTCTTTGAGTACGAGTCACAATAAGGCAAACATCAACCGCACACATGATGAGAGTTTCGACGAGCTGGAGAAAATAAAAAAAGAGTTTCCCATGCTGGAGGTCTGCCTAGATGTTGCAACTGCGTTTGGCTGTCCCTTTGAAGGAAAATATTATGATGTCAAACCGCTGCTTGCCTTTGAAAAGAGAGCTTATGATCTTGGCATCCGGACTATGACTCTCTGCGATACCGTTGGTATGGCAGACCCCAGACAGGTGAGAGAATTTGTTACAGCCTCCAAAGAAACTTTCCCGGATGTACGTTTTGAGATCCACATTCATGATACCCGTGGAATGGGGGTAGTCAATACGCTGGCAGGTATAGAAGCGGGAGCAGACGGAGTGCAGTCCACGCTGGGCGGACTGGGGGGGTGCCCATTTGCACCGGGCGCCTCGGGAAATACGGCGACAGAAGATCTGGTCCTGATGTTAAATGAAATGGGATATGACACGGGAATTGATTTTGATAAAATTGTTACGTTGGCCAAAAAGGAATATGTAGAAATCGAAGGGAATTACAGTGGAGCCAATTTACATGTAGATAGGAGTTTACATAGTTGCATCTGCTGAAAAAGATATTCATTTCAAATCTGAGTTTTTAAGCAGCCCGCGGATCCCCGCTGCAGAGCTGCTGATGAAACGCTGGGGAATATTAATGACAGGAGAGAAAGAATATGAAAAAAAGTTTTGCGAGACGTTTGTTGGCAGTAGCAACGGCAGTGGTAACAACAGCAGCTATGACAGCTTGTGGAGGAAGCTCTGCCGGTAGCAGCGCCCCCGAGACGACGGCATCGGCCGTGTCAGAGAGCAGCACCGCTGCTGCGACAGCAGACAAGGGAGATCTGCCGGACGCTTCGGGAGATTCACCTGTCACATTTCAGGTGACAAATACTCACTCAGGAGCAAAGATTCAGGATGAAACAATGGACATGCTGATTAAGCTTGCGGATGAGTACTCCGGAGGAAGTATCAAGGGAACCAAGATCGCTGCAGGCTCTCTTGGAGGAGAGCGTGAAGAGACAGAGATGATCCAGCTTGGAACTCTGGAGTGCGGCCTGATATCTGATATGGGGATTGATTCCGCAATAGGTGGTCTTGGCTGGGCCTGGCTCCCGTTCATGCTCCCGACCTATGATATGGTTGATGAGTACTATATCAATGGTTGGATTGGTGAAGAGCTCACGAAGCAGATGGCTGCACAGGGCATTGTGAGGGTCGCAGCAACGGAAAATGCTTATCGCGAGTGTGGAAATGTCAAGAAGCCAATTAAATCCATTGAGGATTTTAATGGCTTAAAGATTCGCGTGCCGGAGACGAAAGCCTGCCAGGATTTCTATGCTGCGATTGGAGCAATTCCGGCGGCAATTGCCACTTCAGAAACGCTTGCGGCACTCGAGCAGGGAACCGTGGATGGAGTAGACAACTCTATTTCCAATATGGATTCCATGGGTGTTATGGAAGATCTTAAGTACATAACGATGATGAATTATATGTATTCCGGCGCATCCATCGTAGTCTCTGAGGATTTTTGGAATGGAATGACGGAGGCACAGCAGGTCTGCTTTAAGAAGGCCGCAGACGAAGCTGGTGCTTATATGAGGACAGAAATGCGTGAAGCAGAGGATGAAATCCTTGCAAAGTACGATTTTGAAGTGGAAAGAATTGATGAATCCAGTGATCTGTATAAGACCCTGAAAGAAAAGGCTACGGAGCTCTGGGATAATTACAAGTCAGAGTATCCGGCAGAAATCATGGATAAGATTATGAAGGATTTCGCGGTATAACAGACCTCTGGTTTTGGCAATGCAATTGGAGAGGCCGAGGGTATAGCTATTGTTGCGTGGGAAAAGCGGTGAAAAGTTTTGCCGCTTTTCCGCATGTACGATAGGGACCTGAACGTTTGCTGGATGAAAAATGAAGGGAAGAAAAGTATGACCAAAGAAAAAAATTCAATAGGGACGATCAGGTCTTTGGAGCATGGACTGGTCAAAGTTGAAGATACATTCCTGTGTGTCTCTCTGGTTGTCCTGACAGTAAGTATTTTGATACAGATTGTGGGTAGATATATACTGAAAGTTTCTACCCCATGGTGCGAAGAGCTGGCTCGCTATCTTTTTATTGCCCTGACTTATGTGGGATCCGGGCGCGCGTTTATCAACAATGGACATATCAATATTGATCTGATGGATACTTTGATTGAAAAATATTCTGGGAATCCGAAGAAAACGCTGACGGCATTTAATCGCTTTTCTGCGATTCTGACTCAAGTTTTTATTGTTTCCTTTACAGTGATTTATATTTCTTATTTGAGCTCTATTGCAAAGCGTCCACAGGAATCTGCTAGTATGCATATCAATATGTTGATTCCCATGAGTTTTGTCTTGATAGGCCTGATATTAATGGTGTTACACTGTGCCTGCCGCTTGTTTTATGACTATGAAGCTGTACCGACCGAACAGGAGGAGGAATGACTATGAATAATCCTATGATTTTGCTGGGAATCTTTCTCCTGTTTTTCCTTGGAATGGCGATGTTCTGCAAAATGCCGGTGGCATATTCAATAGGAACCGCTACTTTAATGGTTATCATTACTGCCGGAATTAAGACAAAAGCCATGGGGACAGTGGCATTCTCAGGCCTTGACAGTTTCCCACTGCTCTCAGTTCCACTTTTCATCTATGCAGGTGCTATTATGCAGCACTCTGGAATTGCTAATTCATTGATTAATTTTATAGACTCAATTGTCGGACGTGTGCGCGGTTCTCTTGGAGCAATTACGATCCTTGCTTCAGCGGCATTTGGTGTTTTGACCGGATCTTGTATGGCGACGATTAGCTGTATAGGCGGAATTATGATTCCGGAAATGAAAAAGAAGGGATACAGTGACAGCTACTGCGCTGCACTGGCGGCAGCATCCAGCTTTCTGGGGATACTGATTCCTCCTTCTGTTCCGGGCATTATGTATGGGCTCTGTGCATCTGCAAGTATTTCAGCTGTTTGGCTCAGCACTGTCGGTCCGGCAATCTTATGTATTGTTTTCTTTATGCTGATCAATTATTTTAAGCAGGGAAAGAAAGAGACGAAGGACACCAGTGCCTTGACATTAAATCTTTATGTTGGTAATGTCGGAAAATCTTTTGTAAAATCTATCCCTGCGCTGATTATGCCGGTTATTATTTTTGGCGGTATCTATGGCGGGATTTTTACCGCTACTGAGGCGGGAGCGGCTGCTGTAGCATACGGGCTGCTGTTTTACTTTGTAAAGTTTGTGACGCAAAAAGAGGAACTGGACTGCGGATTTTTTAAGATGACAGTTGATTCAGCGGTAGCAACAGCAACGATCTCTCTTCTGATTGGAATGTCCAATTGCTCCGGAAGAATTATATCAATGATTGGTATTGCGGAGGCCATCAAGGCATTTGTTACTGCGCATGTATCCAGCGTGTTTTTGTTCCTGATTTTTGCAAATATTGTTTTTTTGATTTGTGGTATGCTGATTGATATCAATGCGGCGATTTTGTTGATTGTGCCGCTGCTTCTTCCTACAGCAACTGCCATGGGGCTGGATACGATTCATTTTGGCGCTATTATCCTGGTTAATCTGAGTGTGGGCTTCATCACCCCTCCATTTTGTTCCTCTGTGTTTATGGCACAGAAAATATCGGGAGCGCGCTATGTTGAAATTGTTCAGGATGTGCTGCCGTTTGTGTTCGCAAGCCTGATCGTAGTTATTCTGACTACCTATGTCCCTGCTATCTCTACTTTTATTCCGAATTTGGCGGCAGGGAAGATATAACTGCTGATTGATAAACCGGGCTTAATGCCCGGTTTCTTTAGAAACAGCAGGGATTGGAGCTAAGATGAAGATAAGCCACTTGGATCACCTTGTGATTACAACCAATCAGTTGAAAAATATAGTTCATTTTTATACCGATGTATGTAGGGATGACACTGGAATGCAGCAACGGGAAATATGCGGTAAAGTTTGGCAATCAAAAAATAAATTTTTATTCCGGAAAGGGAGAGTTTGTACCATTTGCGGCGGCGCCAACTGAGGGCAGTGCAGACATTTGTCTGATTGCGGAAGGAAAAATTGGTGATATTAAAAATGAAATTTTGGCAAAGGGCTGTCCCATTGGAGTTGGATCTTGCCAGAGGCGGGGGGCAACAGGCATAATAAACAGTGTTTATATAAGAGATCCGGATAAGAATTTGATTGAAATCAGTACCTATGAGAAATGAGGACTGTAAAGCAGATCCGGGTACTTGAATAGGAGCGAAATATGAATCAATATAGAATAGCAGTCATTCCGGGAGATGGGATAGGTCCAGAGGTGATGACTGAGAATGTCAGAATATTGCAGACAGTTGCGGCTATAGACCGGAGCTTTTCCTTTGAATTCCAGACCTTTTCCTGGGGATGTCAATACTATTTACAGACAGGAAAGATGATGCCTGAGGATGGAATGGAACAACTGCGAAGTTTTGATGCGATTCTTCTCGGCGCAGTAGGATATCCGGGAGTACCAGATCATATCTCTCTGCGGGAGCTCCTGCTGAAAATACGTCATGATTTTGATGAATATATTAACCTTCGTCCGGTCAGACTTTTAAAGGGAGCGCCATGTCCTCTGAAGGCGGAGAATACTCAGAATATTGATATGATTTTTGTGCGGGAAAACAGTGAGGGGGAATATAGCGGACAGGGTGCGTGGCTGTATAAGAACTCACCGCAGGAAGTTGTGATTCAGCACGGAGTGTTCTCAAGAAAAGGTACAGAGCGAGTCATACGTTATGCGTACGAGCTGGCAAGAAAAGAACGTAAAACGCTCACCAGCATCAGCAAGGCCAATGCGCTCAACTATTCCATGGTTTTCTGGGATCAGATATTTGAGGAACTCGGAAAAGAGTATCCGGATGTTAAGACATCAAAGCTCTTAGTGGATGCGGCAGCAATGTTTATGGTAAAAGATCCGAAAAGGTTCCAGATTGTGGTGACTTCCAATCTGTTCGGAGACATATTGACAGATCTGGGAGCGGCTATTGCCGGGGGGATGGGACTGGCAGCCGGAGCCAATATCAATCCTGAGCACAAGTATCCGTCTATGTTTGAGCCAATACATGGTTCTGCGCCGGACATTGCGGGGAGAGGGATTGCAAATCCTCTGGCAGCGATATGGTCCGCCTCACAGTTGCTTGACTTCCTGGGATATGAGGAATGGGGAGCCAGAATTGTTGATGCGATCGAAAAGATGCTTGCAGAGAAGCATGCTCTCACACCTGATCTGGGGGGAAGTGCCAGTACTTCTGAATGTGGCAAGGCGTTAGCCGGTATATTGAAACAATTATCTTAAAAGCAGTGGATCTTGGATTGAATATACCCGGTTGGAATGAGTCCAACCGGGAGTTGTTTTATTGACTTTATATCTTCTGTGGCGCAGACAGTAAATTTGATATCTTGCAGTTATATATTTTTTCGCACAAAAAGACCAGCTCTTCAGCTGGTCTTAAAAGCTGGGCTACAAGGATTCGAACCTTGAAAATGACGGAGTCAGAGTCCGTTGCCTTACCATTTGGCGATAGCCCAATTACAACAACGAATGTATTATATCCTGTTCATTCGTTGTTGTCAATTATTTTTTGCGTTACAGAACATTTTTATCCGCAGGAGTTTTTATGCGTCCGGCTCTCTCGCCTGCGGGAGAGAGAAGATGAATTCTGAACCGACTCCCTCTGTGCTGATCAGGTCGATATGTTCTCCGTGCGCCTGAATCACATCCCGTACAATCGAGAGTCCGAGCCCGGTCCCTTTTTTGTCCCTGCCGCGGGAGCGGTCGGATTTATAGAAGCGGTCGAAGATGTGCGTCCGGTCGCGCTTTGAGATGCCGCAGCCCCGGTCCTTTACAGAGACAAAAATCTTTCCGCGGTTTTCGTGGCTCTGGATGTCGATGGAGCTATCCGCCTCCGAGAACTTGATTGCGTTGTCGATGAGATTGTAGAGCACCTGCTGAATGCGTCCCAGATCTGCGTAGACCATCTCCTGCTCGACGGCGAAGCTCAGATCCAGCCGTATGTGCTTTTCTGTGCACTGCCCCTCAAAGCTCTCCGCGGTGCTCCGTATGACGCGGTTGATGTCGAAATTGCTTCTGGAAAGTCCGTGATCGCGATCCAGGGAGTTCAGAGTGAGCATTCCCTGCGTGAGCTTTGTGAGCCGCTCGGTCTCCCCGATTACGCGGCGCAGGTACTTCTCCTGGAGCTCAGGCGGAATGGTGCCGTCCAGGATGGCCTCGAGGTAGCCCTTGATGGAGGTGAGCGGTGAGCGGAAATCATGGGAGACGTTCGCGATGAATTTTTTTTCGTCCGCCTCGGAGCGCTCCAGTCGCTCTGCCATGTAGTTCATGGTGTGAGCGAGATAGCCCATCTCATCCCGGGAGGCAGTGTGAATGCGGTAGGAGAGCGTTCCCTCTGCAAACTGCCGCGCCCCTTCGGTGATCTCCTTCAGCGGACGGTAAACCAGCAGTCCGAAGAGCAGAAGAATGAAGAGCGAGAGCAGAAATACGATGCCGAAGGTAATGTACACGATGTTCAGAATTTCGTTTGCGCTGTCCTGCACCCGTTCCATAGGAAGATGGATGACCACATAGCCGTAGGTCCGATAATTTCCCGTGATGGGGGCAGACACACTTAAAACCGTGTAGGGAAAGGAGCCGAAGTAGGAGCCGGTCATGTAGGAGCGGTTTCCGGTAGCGGTGGGATCAAAATTTGGGATGATGTCCCCGTCCCGCCTTCCGTCCGAGTCCACGATGATATTGCCGCCGCGCTCCATGACCCAGATCTGCGCCTGAAGATAGGTCGCGACTGCGCGTAGCTGCGGGTAGGCATTGGCCAGCTCGATATTGTTCCCCTGATAGACCGTGGAATAGGTGGAGGCGATGAGACTCGCCTCGTCGTAGAGCGTTTTGCTGCGGGAGCGCGTCAGGTAGTTGTAGGTGAGGCGCGAGGAGAGCGTCGCGACGGCGATAAAGCCCGCGACGCCGAAAAAGAGATAACCGAGCAGAAATTTCAGGTAGAGAGAGCGCTTCATATTGACTCCTCTCCTCAGCGCACATCAAATTTGTAGCCAACACCCCATACAGTTGTCAGAGACCAGTTCTGCCTGTCTTTGATCTTCTCCCTGAGCCGCTTGATATGGACGTCCACGGTGCGAGTATCTCCCGCATACTCATAGCCCCAGATGTGATCCAGCAGCTGTTCCCTTGTGAAAACCTGATTGGGGTGAGAGGCCAGAAAGTAGAGGAGCTCCAGTTCCTTTGGCGGCATTTCCACCTGAGAGCCCATATAGACGACTGCATAGTTGGTGAGATTGATGGTGAGATCCGGATAGGAGACAACTGCGCTGCCGGGTGCTGTCTCCGCCGTTTCCGGGCGGGGCTGATGATAGCGCCGCAGCACGGCCTTCACCCGCGCGACCAGCTCCTTGGAGTCAAAGGGCTTCACCATATAATCGTCCGCACCGAGCTCAAGCCCCAGCACCTTATCAAAGATTTCTCCCTTTGCGGAGAGCATGATCACCGGGATCTGTGACTTTGTGCGGATATCCCGGCAGACCTGATAGCCGTCGATTCCGGGCAGCATGAGATCCAGAAGAACGAGATTCGGAGAGAATTCCGTGAAGGCGCGAAGTGCTTCCTCCCCGTCGTTCACGATCAGGGTATCGTAGCATTCCTTTTTCAGGTAGAGAGAGATGAGCTCTGCGATATTTTCATCATCGTCGACGATCAGTATTTTCTGCTTTTCGGCCATGGGTTTTCCTTTCCGTAGCGCTTATTTGAAGGTGACGACGGTGATTGCGTCGCCGCCGTCGTCGTACTCCGCCTGCTTGTAGGATTTTATGTAGCTCTGCTTACGGAGCCAGCTGTGTATGCCTTTTTTCAGGGCTCCGGTGCCGCGGCCGTGGATCACGCGGACGGAATTCAGATGCGCGAGGAGTGCATCATCCAGATACTTGTCCAGCTTTGCAGTGGCTTCGTCCACATTCAGACCGATGAGATTGATCTCCGGGGAGATGCTGGCAGCTTTTGAAAAGCCTGGCGCAAAGCTGCCGGAGCTCTGACGTCCCTTTGTGCTGCCGGAGCTCTCCTCCTCAAGCGGAATCAGATCGTCAACACTGACCTGAGTCCGGAGTATGCCCATGCGAACGAAGAGCTTTCCGTTCTTATCCGGCAGGGAGGAGACGATGGCGCTGTGATTCATGCTGATGATGCGGACACTGTCTCCGAGCTTCAGCTTCAGGGGCTTTTCGCTCTTTGTCTTCTCCGGGCGCTTTGCGGGGCGGAGGGAATCGGTCTTTTCAACCTTCTTCAGATTCTCGCGGAGCCGGCTGCGCTCCTTCTCCAGCTCCCGCATGAGGCCGGCATCGCTTGTCAGACGGTTGATGCGCCGTATCGAGTCGTCAGCGGTCTCCTTTGCCTCCGAGAGTATGCGTTCTGCCTCTTCCTTCGCCTTTCTGAGATACTTCTCGCGGCGCTCGTCGAGGGTCTCGTCCTGCTTTTCGTAGCGGGCTTTCAGGCTCTCGATCTCTCTCCGGTAGCTGTCGATTTCAAGACGCTCCCGCTCAATGGTGCTGCGGTCTGTCTCCAGCTTTGTGAGGAGATCCTCGAAGGCGGCGTCATTTCTCTCGATATGGGTCTTGGCATCTTCTATGATGTAGTCCGGAAGACCGAGCTTCTTTGAGATCGCGAAGGCGTTGGACTTTCCGGGAACGCCGATCAGGATGCGGTAGGTCGGACGAAGAGTCTCCACGTCAAACTCACAGGAGGCGTTTTCCACGCCGGGAGTCGAGAGTGCATAGACCTTCAGTTCGCTGTAGTGGGTGGTGGCGACGGTACGGGTCTTCATGCCGTGCAGGAAGGACAGGATGGAGATCGCGAGTGCTGCGCCCTCCGTCGGATCCGTGCCGGCACCAAGCTCGTCAAAGAGGCAGAGGGAGCGGGAATCGGCCTTCTGAAGAATCTCAACAACATTTTTCATGTGGCCGGAGAAGGTGGAGAGGGACTGCTCTATGCTCTGCTCGTCTCCGATATCGGCAAAGACGTCATCAAAGACCGCGAGGGAGCTGCCCTGGAACGCCGGGATGTGGAGTCCTGCCTGTCCCATGAGTGTGAAGAGGCCGACTGTTTTCAGTGAGACGGTCTTGCCTCCGGTGTTTGGACCGGTGATGACCAGCAGGTCGAAGGTATCGCCCAGCCGCACGCTGATCGGAACCACCTGGTCCCGCGGAATCAGCGGGTGACGGCCGTCCTTGATCTCCAGAAAGCCGCGGGTATTGAAGCTGGGCTCTGTTCCGGAGAGCTGGGCAGAGAGCTTCGCCTTGGCAAAGATGAAGTCGAGGCGCGCCATGAGCCTTAAATTTTCGCGGATCACGGCGCTGTGCGGAGCGAGGAGGAGGCTCAAGTGTCTCAGCACTTCGGCAATCTCCCGCTGCTCCTTCAGCTCCAGCTCGCGGCGCTCGTTGTTCATACGGATCGCTGCCATGGGCTCGATAAAGATCGTGGAGCCGGTGGAGCTCTGATCGTGGATGACGCCCGGAACCTTTGTCTTGTACTCGCTCTTCACGGCGAGACAGTAGCTTCCGTTTCGCATGGTGATGACACTGTCCATCAGATAGCTGCGGTACTGATTCAGCGCGGCATTCAGCTCCGCGTGCATGCGCTCATCCACCGTGCGGAGCTGCCTCCGGATGCGACTCAGCTCCGAAGAAGCATCATCCGCGACCATGTCCTCAGAGAGAATGCAGCGGTTCAGTTCTCTGGCCTCCTGGCTCAGCGGCTCCAGCGCGCAGAAATCTGCCTCGATGGAATCGGGCTCCTGCTCGGGATCATCGTGAACGCCGTAGCGGCGAACCCGTGCGACGCCCCGAAGGAGAGAGCCGATGTGCAGGAGCTCTGCGATGGACAGGGAGGCGCCGACTGTAAGGCGCATGAGGGAGGGACTGATCTCCCGCGCTTCACCAAAGCTCACGGGCCCCTTCATGCGTATCCTCGCGCAGGCATCGCTGGTCTCACGCTGTGCGGCGGTGATCTCTGCTATGTCTGTTGATGGAAGGAGCGATGCGCAGAGCGCCCTTCCGGGGGCGCTGGTAGCGCAGGCGGAGAGCAGCTCCGTGATCTTTTCATATTCCAGTATTCTGAGTGCCTTTGTATTCATAAAACCTCCGGAGGAAGGATATAAGCGAAGCGGCGGAGAGAGTCCGGGGAGATCCCGCAGATCTCGATATTTACCTATAGAAGTATAACACAGATATCGTATGCAGACAGAGTTTTATGCTATAATGTGACATACAGCGGCGCACTTTGTCGCTTAAGAGAATGAGAGAAAACTGTGCCGACAAAGCGGAATGCAGAGCGGTATCAGAAGGGATACAGATGGCACTGCGGTGATGGGAACGGAGGACAGAGAATGTCTGAAGGGCTGGGGCCGGAAAAACGTCCGGAGGAAGCAAAGCATTTTATTACAGAAAAGATCGTCGGGCGGGAGAGCCGCGGGAGACGTCTCATAAAGCACGGATTGAAGGCGGCCTTTGCCGGGGCGATTTTTTCGATGGCGGCAGTTATGACGGCAGTTTTTCTGCTTCCGCATGTACAGGCGCGCCTTGCAGCGGAGGAGAGCAGTGCGGCGCTGGTGACTCTCCCGCGGGATGAGAGAGACAGCACAGCGCCGGGAAAAAGACTTGCAGCTGCGATGGAGACGAAGGACACCGGCACGGAGGCGGAGACGAAAGCCGCGTCACAGGAGAGCGGTGCGGCGGAGAGTGCGGCTGCCAGGGAGAGCGCTTCAGAGGGCGCTGCACAGGCAGAGACGCTTCCGGAGAAGCGGGAGTACAGTGCGGCAGATGTGCAGAGGCTCGCGGACATACTGAAGGGCATGGCAAATGCTGCGGATGCCTCGATCGCTTCGGTGACACATCTCAGAGAGCAGAAGGACTGGTTTGATAACCCGCTGCGCACTGCGGGAATTTATTCCGGTGTGGCGCTGGCGAAGACAGAGACGGAGCTTTTGATACTCACGACGGAGGAGGCAGCCCTGGAGGCGGATACTCTGACGGTAAGCTTTCTGCGGGGAAGTGCGATGAGCGCACGGGTAAAGCGGACGGACAGCCCGACAGGACTTGCGGTGCTCAGCGTTCCGGTGACAGAGGAGAACCGGTCGCTTATTCAGGATATTACTCCGGTGCCGCTGGGGAATTCCTACCGCGTGCGGCGGGGGGATATGCTGTTGGCGCTCGGTGCGCCGCTTGGCAAGGTTCACTCGGTGGATTATGGCGTGGTCTCCTATCTCACAAATGGAGTCAGTGTCACGGACGGACTGGCGTCTGTCGCCTATACGAGCTGCGGAAGCAATCCGGAACGGGGCACATGGATGCTGAATCTGGACGGAGAGCTGGTCGGCTGGGCAACGGAGGCATTCTCCGAGGAAGCTGCTCCACACACGGCCCTGCTTGGAGTTTCGGATTTCAAGCCTGTACTGGAACGGATGATGAACGGTCAGGCCTCTCCCATGCTCGGGCTCCGCGGGAGCGCAGTGCTGCCCGAGATGCAGGAGCAGGGAATTCCTGCGGGGGTCTATGTTGTGGATGTGCTGCGAAATGAACCGCTCTATGATGCGGGGATTCAGCCCGGAGACATCATTACCCGCATCGATGACAGCGAGATCGATTCTGTCCGGGATCTCACGGTGAAGCTGGAGGAGATGCATGCAGAGGATCATATCGGCATTACAGTGATGCGGAACGGACGGGAGAGCTACACGCCGATTGAGTTTCAGGTTACGGTAGGAGCGCGCTCATAGCCGCACCGCAATTACATATCAGAAAGCGAGACAGCGATGAAGTTTATAGCGACACTGCGGGAAAATACACACGTATCCTCAATCTATCTCTGCCGTCAGAAATCAACTTTTCTGACCAAGAGCGGCAAGGAGTATGAGAGTTTGCTCCTGCAGGACAGGACGGGGACTGTGGACGCAAAGATATGGGATCCCGGGAATCCGGGCATAGGAGATTTTGATGCACCGGATTATGTGGCAGTGGAAGCGGATGTGACCCTCTTTAACGGAAACCTGCAGCTGAATGTGCGCCGGATACGGCGCGCGGATGAGGGGGAGTATGTCCCGGCAGATTATCTTCCCGCCTCAGAGCGCGATCCGGAAGAAATGTATGAGGAGCTGAAGAAGCGCATCGCCGGGGTGAAGGACGCGCAGTTCAATGCGCTGCTGCGGAAGATCTTTGCGGAGGACAGCGCGTTTCTGAAGGAGTTTCGCATTCATTCTGCTGCGAAGAGCGTGCATCATGGCTTTGTGGGAGGGTTGATCGAACACAGCCTGAGTGTGGCGAGACTCTGTGAATTTTTTTGCGTCAATTATCCGATCCTGAATCACGATCTGCTCATCACAGCGGCGCTCTGTCACGATATCGGCAAGGTGCGGGAGCTCTCCGCGTTTCCGGAGAACAGCTATACAGATGAGGGACAGCTGCTCGGACATATTGTGATTGGCTGTGAGATGATTGGTGAGAAGATACGGGAGATACCGGACTTCCCTGCAAAGAAGGCAGCGGAGCTCCGCCACTGTATTCTCGCGCATCACGGAGAGTATGAGTACGGGTCGCCAAAGAAGCCGGCACTCATTGAGGCGATGGCTTTGAATCTCGCGGATAATGCGGATGCGAAGATGGAGACCTTCAGGGAGATACTGGTGCAGGCCGGCAGCAACAATGGCTGGCTTGGCTTCAATCGTTTTCTGGACAGCAATCTGAGAAAGACCTCAGAGTGAGGTCTGTGGGCGGAAATAGAAGGCACGCGGAGTCTGTATTTCAGCGGGAAATGCAGGAAAGAGGGACCATGGATTATCGTAAGAATCAGCTGATCGAGCTGGATATCACTGATCTCGGGTCGGAGGGGGAGGGCATCGGGCGCACCGGTGCCTTTCTTTGGTTTGTAAAAGGGGCTCTGCCGGGAGACAGAGTCCGCGCTTCTGTGATGAAGCTCAAGAAGAGCTATGGCTACGCGCGGCTTCAGGAGCTGCTGCGAAAAAGTCCGGACCGCGTCGCGCCGCCTTGTCCGGTGGCGGCCTCCTGCGGCGGCTGCTCGCTTCAGGCTCTGCGCTATGAGGCACAGCTTAAATTTAAGGAGCAGAAGGTACTGGGAAATCTGCGGCGTATCGGCGGACTGGAGCTCTCCGGCGTGCAGCTGCATCCCATCATAGGAATGGAGCAGCCCTTCCGCTACAGGAATAAAGCGCAGTTTCCGGTGGGGACAGGGCGCGACGGCAGACCGACGGCAGGCTTCTACGCAGGGCGCACGCACAGTATCATTCCCTGTGAGGACTGTCTTCTTGGTGTGGAGGAGAATGCAGAGATTCGCCGCTGTGTGCTTCGCTGGATGGAGGAGGGCGGCGTGCCCGCCTACGATGAGCAGAGCGGGAAGGGATTTCTGCGGCATATTCTGGTGCGGAAGGGCTTCCAGAGCGGGGAGATGATGGTCTGTCTTGTGACAAACGGAGAGTGCTGTGGTGAGAATTCTGCCTTGCAGCTTCTGACAGAGCGGCTGATGGAACTCCCCGGTGTGACGACAGTGGTGCAGAATATCAATACGGAGAGAAGCAATGTGATTCTTGGAAAGAAGACGCAGCTGCTTGCGGGCGCGGGGGTGATCCGCGACCGGATCGGCAGTACAGAGTTTCTCATCTCCGCGCAGTCCTTCTATCAGGTAAACCCGGTGCAGACAGAGCGGCTGTACGCAACTGCACTCTCCTATGCGGGGCTCAGCGGACGGGAGACCGTGTGGGATCTGTACTGCGGCATTGGGACGATCTCTCTCTTTCTGGCACGCAGCGCGCGAAAGGTCTACGGAGTGGAGATCATTCCGCAGGCCATCGAAGACGCGCGGCGGAACGCCGCGCGGAATGGCATCACAAACGCGGAATTCTTTGTTGGAAAAGCGGAGGAGGTATTGCCCTGCCAGTATGAAAAGACGGGGGAGCGCGCGGACGTGATTGTGGTCGATCCGCCCAGAAAGGGCTGCGATGAGCAGTGTCTTGCTACTATGCTGCGCATGGCTCCCGAACGCATCGTCTATGTGAGCTGCGACTCTGCGACGCTCGCGAGGGATCTTAAATATCTGCTTGCCGATGGATGCTACACCCTTCGGGAGCTGCAGATGGTCGATATGTTCCCGCAGACGGTGCATGTGGAGACGGTAGCATTGATGTCAAGGAAAAACACATAAGAGGCTCGAAAGCCCTTGAAATAAGGCACTTTTCGGCTTCCGGCAGATTCAAGAGTGTCGAGTGGATAATCGCTCTGCGGTAACTTATCCAAGGGTGGCTCCAAGGATGACTTCGATAAAAGGTGATGTAGAAATGCCGTCGAACTCCCGAAAGGGGTACTTTGCAGAGCGGTGGCTTAAGATTCATTGTCAGGTCACGCTTGGCATTGATATGTGCGGTTTCCGGATCATGTCAATCGGAGGCTGTGAGCCGCAGGAAGAATCAGATAATGACCGTCTTTCCGGTGAACTCGTACCCATCATCGCTCGCGATCAGTTTGATGACGAGGCAGAGAAATTCCTGACGAGATACTGTCCTGAAGCGCTGGATAAGCCTATAAGAGTGCCGATTGAAAAAATAGCCAGCGATATGGGCTTGCAGATCATTGAAGATGTGCCTTTGTCAGATGAGCTAACTCACCATTCGAAACGCCAAGCGAGGAACCATATATCTTGATCCGCGAGTTTCCTATGAACGCTCCGTAGGAACAAAAAGAACGACCGTTGCTCATGAATGCTTCCATTGGCACAGACATCAGCCATACCATGTGTTGATGAAGATGATCGGTGCCAATGATAACCTTGGGCGAGCTATCCAATGCCAGATTGCTGCCAATACAGCAGACTCGGATAAATGGAAAGCCGTAGACTGGATGGAGTGGCAGGCAAAGGGCGTCGCTCCAAGAATCCTGATGCCAGCAAAGACCACTCGCATGAAAGCGGATGAGCTTCTTGCTGAGTATGGTGGAGCTTCGGAGGCGGGCATCGTAGATTACGAGAATGTGATCGACGAACTTGCTGAATTATTTGATGTATCCCGGCAGGCAGCGAAGGTGCGCCTGATTGACTTGGGTTACGCCAAGGCCGAAGGTGCGTATCCGTTTGTTGACGGACGGTATGTGCGAGGGTATTCCTTCGAGCCTGAATCACTGGAAAAGAATCAGACCTTTACGATTCCTTATGCGGATTTGTTTAAGGCATATTGCTTCGGCCGGGAATTCAAGAGGCTGATAGATACCGGAAACTTCGTATTTGCTGACAGGCATCTGGTCTTGAATGATGAGCGGTACATCGTGCGAGATCAGGCCGGAAATGCAGCGCTTTCTGAATATGCGCTCTCGCACATGGATGAGTGCTGTGTTGTCTTCACAAAGGGATACAGCTATCAATCGAAGTATCAAGGCGCACGTTATTATACTCAGTTCATGCGGAATGCTGCTCCGGTCGATAATCAGGTCGAGTATTCCTTTGAACTGAATAACCATAACAAGGTATTGCTTGACCAGATCAAGAATGCAAAGCGCCGCTCAGAGGCTCTGCGCAGGTATCCCGGCTCCTTTGCGGAGACGCTCGTTGCACTTCAAAAAGACCGGAAATTATCAAATAAACAGCTGGCGGATCGTTCACTTGTCGGTGAAAAGACCATCCAGCGATTAAGAAATGACGAGGAATATCCGACTTCGGTACAGACGGTGCTGGCATTGTGTGTTGGTTTGAAACTGCCGCTTCCTGAAGCAGAGATGTTCCTTGGAAAAACGGACTTCAAATTGAATTCCATGAAAGGCGAAGGATACGTTTATCAGTGTGTGCTATCGGCCTGTACAGAGAATTCGATTTACGAAATAAATGAAATGCTTGAGGCGAATGGAATCACTCCGCTCGGAAGTGATCCGGATCTTCAGTGAAAATAAGGAAGAACCATTTAATAAATGCGAACGGAGGAACATGTAATGGCTAACGAATATGGCTGGATAGATTTTTATACAGAGCTTGCGGATAAGCTCTTACCTTATAAGGATTCTCGACCTGAGTTGCTTCGAAAGATTCGTCAGGTTTATGTGAATGTTGGGATTAAGCTGCCTAAGTTGGAGAGCGATAACAATCCCAAGGATATCGATCCGTTCACCGTGTTCGGGCTGTTCAACAAGGGCATTAGTAATGCCAATAGGATAACCATCATTAAGGGCATTGCTTCTGAGTTCGGTGTCACGGCTGCTATTCCTGATGCGTTTGATGGCATTCCGGTACTGAACAATTTGAAAGCCACATTTTACTGGTTTCAAGAGGATCGTGCAGAACACGATATAGATAATCTCTGGAGCCTGTTCGCCGCTGCTCTGGATTATGCAAAAGATGAGTCGGATGTAAATCGACAGGTTTTTGTTCGAGCCTATGATGCAGTCCTGAATCAGCAAGGAATCCGGTGGAATATTACTATGGGGCTTTATTGGATTCGCCCTTACACATTCCTTAATCTTGACTCTCGTAATCGTTGGTATATGTCTGATCCGGAGAATATGCCTGCCGATTATGTTACAAAGGTCAAGCCGATGCTTAACAAAGTCCCGGTGGCTGATCAGTATCTTGAAATCATAAAGCTCTGCAAAGCTGCGCTTGATACCGGAAAATATGAATATCATACATTTCCGGAGCTTTCATACTATTCTTGGGTCATATCCGAAAAGGTTAATCAGGAGCAGCGTGAAGCTGAAACGGGAAAGAAAAACAGTCAATCAAACGCTGCTCACATCCGTTGGACACGTCCTATAGTTCAGGCTCTCCGTGACCTTGGCGGTTCAGGCACTCCTGCGGAAGTAAGAGCTAAAATCGTAGAGAATGAGCACTTGACCGAAGAAGAAATAAGTGTCACGAGAGGAAAAACTAACGTTAACAAATTTGAAAATGAAGTAGCCTTTGCAAGAAACGACCTTGCTGTTGCTGGATATATTGACAAAAGTGTTCATGGAGTGTGGACATTGACAGAAGCAGGGATGGCCGTCGATATCACAGATGAAATGGCATCCGATCTCTTTAAAAATACCGTGGCAGAAAGTGCCGCAAAACGGAGTGGAGCCCTTGCCGATAGCAATGTGGATACTATTCGGTATTGGATTTATGCTCCCGGCTCTGGCGCAGAAAAATGGGACGAGTGCTATAAAAACGGGATTATGCTTCTGGGGTGGGGTGAAATCGGCGACCTCAATACATTTGATTCAAAAGATGAAATGAAGCAAAAGATGAAAGAGGTCTATGGGGACACCAGCTCCTATAAGAACTCTGCCCACGCGACATGGCAGTTTGTACACGACCTGAAGCCCGGCGATGTCGTTTTCGTTAAGAAAGGCATCTATGGAATTATTGGTCGTGGCGTTGTTGAGTCTGCCTATGAATATGATGCTGAGCGTTCAGATGAATTTAATAACGTCCGTGCAGTAAAGTGGACGCATAAAGGTGATTGGACAATTCAGCATCAAACTCCGCAGAAAACATTGACAGACATCACACCTTATAGTGACTTCGTCCAGCAGATTAAAGATCTATTTGATGATGAGGTTCTTGACGAAGATGAAGATAAGGCAGTGGTTTATCCGCCGTATTCTGTTGACGATTTCCTTGACGAAGTTTACATGGATGAAGATGCCTACGACAATATCGTCGCTGTGCTCCGCAACAAAAAGAACATTATTCTTCAGGGCGCTCCGGGCGTTGGAAAGACATTCGTGGCGAAACGTCTTGCATACGCCATTATGGGGGTTAAGGATGTTGACCGGGTAATGATGGTTCAGTTCCATCAGAGCTATTCTTACGAAGATTTTATTATGGGTTTCCGTCCTACAGCTACGGGCTTTGAATTACGAAAGGGAGCCTTTTATAACTTCTGTAAGAAAGCAGAAATTGACAGCGATAACGATTACTTCTTCATTATTGATGAGATAAACAGAGGAAATCTGAGCAAGATCTTCGGTGAGCTGTTTATGTTGATTGAAAACGATAAACGCGGCATTGAGCTTCAGCTGCTGTATTCGGATGAAAAATTCGCGGTTCCGAGCAATGTTTATATTATTGGCATGATGAATACAGCAGATCGCAGCTTGGCAATGCTTGACTATGCTCTGCGCAGACGATTCGCTTTTGTTGAGATTAAGCCGGGATTCGACTCGGAAGGGTTTAAGGTGTACAAATCGAGCATCGACAATATAAAGTTTGATCGGTTGGTGGCGTGTGTGGAGAATCTCAATAAGGCTATTGCTGATGATGAATCACTGGGTGAAGGATTCTGTATTGGACACAGCTATTTCTGTAATCTTAATCCAGATGTGGTGGATGACAATGCGCTTTCTGGGATTATTGAATATGAGTTAGTGCCACTGCTTAAGGAATACTGGTTTGATGAGCCTACGAAGGTAAGGGACTGGACTGCAAATCTGAGAGGTGCGATTAAGTGATAGCAATACAAAATGTATACTATATGCTCTCCTACGCATTTCAGGTTTTGAATGAGCAGGGGTACAAAAATATAGCTACAGAGGACTTCGATAATACAGCGGAACTTTGTGCTGCAATATTGTCGAGGGGTATTGCAGTGCAAATAAAGAGAGGCCTCGGTAGAGAATATATTCCAGTAACCGAGAGCCGGGCAGCCTTACGCGGAAAACTCGAAATCTCCGATTCCATAAAAAGCCGGACGATTTTGAAAAAACAGATGGTTTGTACGTTTGATGAGTTCTCTGTGGATTCGTATATGAACCGGATTATAAAATCGACCGTAATGCTCCTTTTGCGCTCGGATATTTCCAAGGCGAGAAAAAAGGAACTGCGGAAGTTGATGGTTTATTTTAATAATGTGGGGACACTGGACGTTCATCACATTAATTGGGATATTCAGTACAACAGGAATAATCAAACTTATCGGATGCTTATCTCGGTTTGCTATTTGGTCATAAAAGGCCTATTGCAGACACAATCGGACGGCTCCACAAAACTCATGGATTTCCTTGATGAGCAGCGGATGTGCCGCCTGTATGAAAAATTCATACTTGAATATTACAGGAGAGAATTTCCACGCCTGTCTGCAAGCGCTGCACAGATTCCTTGGCAGTTAGATGATGGCGAGAATGAGTTCCTGCCGGTGATGCAATCCGACATCATGTTAAGTTACCAAGGAAAAACGCTGATAATTGATGCAAAATATTATGAAAGTACAATACAGGTGCAGTTCAACAAGAGAACGATTCACTCTGCAAACCTTTATCAGATTTTCACTTACGTCAAGAATAAGGAAGTACAGTTGCAAGGGCAGGACCATGAAGTTTCTGGAATGGTGTTATATGCAGGAACAGATGAGGAAATACAGCCAGACAATCGATACGTGATGAGCGGTAATAAGATCAGCGTCCGGACGCTGGATTTGAATAAAAAGTTCCCGGAAATAGCAAAGCAGCTTGATGGTATTGCAGCAGAGCATTTCAGGATACAGACGGAGGTGGCCAGAAATGACATATTCGGAATATAGAAACTCATTTAAGAGTGCAGATGAATTCCTTCAGGCCTTTGGCAAAATGACATATGAGGAAGCGCATGCTCTTGCCGAAGCGGAGGAGGCAGCTACTTCCACGAAAGCAAGCATCATGGATACATGGCGAAGAGCAAACGCAAATAGCAATCGAGAGTATTATGATAAATGTGAAGTTTTCGATCCATCCCTTAGCTATGAAGAATATGTCGTTCATATCTTTCGGAGACTAATGCTAAGCGACTGGCACTTTTCTGCTGAAGTCGCCACAAATCTCATACGGCAACGAGCAGAATATATACGAGAAGCATACGGCAATAAAGAGCCGATCAATGATGCTATGGTGGAAGTAGGATACAGCTGCGGCTGATTGGAGCACAGTTAAACCTTTTAAGGTTTCCTACACAATTTAAGGATTGCACACTTTTTAAGGATTGCCTGTTAAGGGTTTCGGAAAGGAGGCAGAGCCGGAATGAGTACAGCGACAGCAAGAGCATATCAGCCGTATTTCGCAGGCCGGTTTATGCCCTTTGAAATGCGAAAAAGCCCGCAGCATAAGGCTTTCTACGGGCATCGAGGTACATATTCGGGAAAAGCACATTGTATCAAAGATAGAGTCTTGTTAGACGAGACCTGCGGAAGCGGTGGATTTATGGCATGGGCAAAAAAGCGAGGTGATATGGAGTGAACAAAGATCCATTTAAGGAATATATTAGGGAATCCGAGCCTGCAAAGCGAGACAAGGGCTATGCATGGCATACGGCCATTGGCCTGCAGGCGGTTGACGGGTTGAAGACATCAGAATATCTGGTGCATACTGCCGTCCGGAATATCGAGGGCGAGATTTCCTTTGAAGAGGCAAATGCGCTTTTGCAGACCTACTACGAGGAAAATCCCACTCGTGATGCGTCAGATCGTACTGAGGAGGCCGACAAGGTGTCCGCACGGATTGCTGCGCTGCTTTCCGAGCGTGCCTTTAGTTTCACGCCGAATGAATACATCTCTATTCACAGAAAGCTGTTTGCCGGTATCTATTCCCACGCCGGACGTATTCGGGATTATAACATCACGAAGAAGGAATGGGTCTTAAATGGCGCGACTGTACTCTACGGCAGCGCCACGGAGCTGCGGGCGACATTGGACTATGATTTTTCGGAGGAGAAGAAGTTCTCTTATAAGAATCTCTCGATGGATGAGATCATCCACCACCTTGCGTTTTTTGTTTCCAGACTGTGGCAGATCCATGTTTTCGGTGAGGGCAACACCAGAACGACGGCGGTATTCTTTATCAAGTATCTGCGCACGTTGGGCTTTGATGTGACAAACGATATTTTTGCTGAGAATGCGTGGTATTTTCGTAATTCACTGGTCAGGGCAAATTACAATGACCTGAAAAACGGCATTCACGAAACGACAGAGTTCCTTGAGGTATTCCTTCGCAATCTCCTGTTGAACGAGAATCATCCTCTTCATAACCGGATATTGCACATCAGCGGCACTTTTAAAGAACCGGAAAAAGTGAACATTGACTCTGAAAAAGCGAACATTGAAAATAAAAAAGTGAACATTGAAGAGGATTTTACAGCAAAGACCGCTTCGCATGTTCGCAAATTACAAGAGGCTTTAGGAAAAGAGATCGTATTCGGCAGATCGGATGTGCAGAGAGTGCTCGATCTGAAGCCGACAAGATGCACTGCCTTGCTGCGTGAAATGGCAGAGCACGGGATCATTGAGCCTGTGACCGGACACGGAAAAGGCAAGTATCGCTTCCGGCAGCAATAGAGTTGAGTGGATGGGAAATCACAGCTTTGCGGACATATTCCCTCAGAGCGAAGTGTTGAGGCGATTGGAAAATATGTGCGTCTGCTTATATATAGTAGGGACAAGCACATCGACCTGTTTCCGAGCACGAGCGCGGTCGAGAAAATGGCGATTTTGAGGTCAAAAAGGCTGTGGATATGTTTCCGAGAACGAACGGCTCAATTCAGTGGACTTTTGACATCAATTTGGAGCAATCGAGCCATGTTGAGATGGTCTGTTTGATGTCAAGGAAAGATAAATAAGTGCTAAAAAGTGGCGTATTTCCGGGATTTTTGCGAGGTAAGCGCCATCGGGGCTTCCTTGTAAAATAGATCGGTTTTTTTATATGGAAACATATCTACTGAGTGATTTTTCCGGGGATAGAAAATAAGCGGCAGGGTTTAGGCTGCGGATTAGATGTCATAGGTTGTAGCAGTGATATGGATAACAGAGCCGACCGCAGTTCAGGCAACTCTACACTAAGGGGCAAACTTGGCAGTAGAATAGATGATTTAGAATTTGTGGAGGTGATTTATTTGAATATAGAGATGTTTTTTGATGATATAATTTCACAAAACAAGATAAGAAGAAAGTGAAAGCAAGTCCGAAGTAAAGAAGAATTTGATTTCAATCAATAAGGTATTTGGAAATGCTCTTGAAAATAAGACTCCAATGCAATTAGCTGGAGGTGTTTTATAATGGCAAGAACTTCCAAAAGATATATTGAAAAGAAAAATGAAAAGACAGAAAGAAAAGTCTTTAAGGCCGGAATTTATACAAGATTATCTAACGAAAGAACAGAAGAGTGGAGAGAAAAATCATACTCAAGTCTTGAGCTTTGATTTAGGGTTATAAAATGCACTCTCGATACGCTTTTCGTCCAAATAATCCACGTATTTCGGGCTGTACATAGGTTCCTTGCGAATTTTGTAGCCGTTTTGTAGCCAGCTATTTTATACGTACTAACCGTTCGCAACGACTTGTTTTAAATGATTTGCAGCAGATTTCGATATGATTCCCGCCAATAATCACCCGGAAATAGACCGCCTGATTCACCTCAAAAATCATCTTGGAGGTATGATCATGAGCAAACTTATATCCTATCCATTCAACATAGATACAGCCTGCGTAGAATTGGTTTTTGACGATAGAAGCCAGATTTCCATTACTTCACCGCCGTTGAAAACGAAGTTGCCGATAACCGCTTCCAGCGGTCAGAGCTGGAATATCTGATCTACAACGACCCGCTTGCTTATGCCGATCTGATTCTGAACAGCAAGCTGAACGTCCTGTTTGAATCAACCGACATGAGCATAAACGACAGCGGCCCGGTTCATAATGATTGGGCCGCTGCTTATTATATCATTGTATTTTGCGAACTCATTCCTCGAACAGATACAGAAGATATCCGTAACCCTCTGCTTTCATCTTTGCGTAAGGCACAAAGCGCAGGGCCGCACTGTTGATGCAGTAGCGCACGCCATTGGGGGACTCCGGATCGCCGGTGAACACATGACCAAGGTGAGAATCTCCGGCACGGCTTCTGACCTCTGTGCGGCGCATGCCGTGGCTCAGGTCCTCCAGTTCCACCACGGCAGGCTCTTCAATGGGCTTTGTGAAAGCCGGCCAGCCGCAGCCGCTCTCGTACTTATCCGTGGAGGAAAAGAGCGGCTCGCCGGTGACGACATCCACATAGATGCCCTTTTCAAACTTATCCCAGAACTCGCCTGTGAAAGCGCGCTCCGTGCCGCTCTCCTGCGTAACACGGTACTGCTCCGCCGTCAGCTTGTCCCGGATGGATTCCGCCGCGGGCTTCTGATAGTCGCCCGGATCGATGCGCAGCCGGGAAAACAGCTCCATCTCCGCGCGCGGGATGTGACAGTAGCCGTTCGGGTTCTTTTCGAGGTAGTTCTGGTGGTACTCCTCGGCGGGGTAGTAGTTCTTGAGTGGGCCGATCTCCACGAAGAACTTTTCACTGCGTCCTCGCTCGATCTCCGCGATGCGCTCCACCGTTTCCTTCGCGTTTTCGTTGGTGTAATAGACACCGGTCTGATACTGGCTGCCCCGGTCGTTGCCCTGCCGGTTCTCCACCGTGGGGTCGATCACATAGAAGTAGGCCAGCAGCAGGGCGTCGAGACTCACCTGTCCGGGGTCATACTCCACCCGCACGGCCTCCCGAAAGCCGGTCTCGCCCTTGCAGACGGTCTTGTAATCGGCGTCCGCCTCGCAGGTGCCGTTGGCATAGCCGCTCTCGGCATCGATGACGCCGGGGATGGACTGCATCAGCTGTTCCATGCCCCAGAAGCAGCCGCCCGCCAGATATATGACATTTTCCGTGGTATCCATATACATGCTTCCTTCACCGGACATATCAGAGGGCTGTCCGGTCATTTCCTTCTCGTCCGTCTTATGCGGCATATTTTTCTGCCCGGCAGTGCAGCCGCTCAGCAGCAGTACCGCGGTGAGCAGAAGCGGCGATACCCTCCGATACATGGTGTATCCCTCCTTTCTGAGAAGATAAATTCGTTTGTCAGCCCATATCGGCGGCAAGAGCCTGGTCGATGAGCTTTTGCAGCGTCTCCGCCTGCTTCTTTTCCGTGATGGCGCCTACGATGGGGTCACCCACGATATTGCCGTTGCGGTCAACCACATAGGTGGTGGGGTAGGCAAAAACGTTTGTAGTGAACTTTCCCGCCTCGCCGTCGGAAGCGAAATACACATTCTGGTAGGTCACGCCCTTCTTGGCCAGTACATCTTTTGCTTCGGAAATTGCCGCTTCATCGCCATCCAATGTGAAGGTGTTGACACCGATGAGTGCGCCGCCCTTCTTCGCAAGCTCCTTGTTCAGTGCGTCCAGCTCGGAAAGCTCGCCCACGCAGGGATTGCAGGTGGTGAACCAGAAATTCACCACGGTGACGGCGTTGGCGGAGAACAGCTCGTCGCTCTTCACCGTGTTGCCATCCAGGTCCTTGCCCTCAAAGGCGGGGAATTTCTGCATGCTGCCGTCATCAGGCAGCGTGGTCATGTCGCTGCCCGCGGGCACGCTCATAGCGCCATCCATAGATCGCTGTGCCGCCTCGGGGTACTTTTTCTCTATCATGGTCAGCTTGTTTTCAATCTCGCTGATCTTCTCCGCCGCCTCCTTGAGCAGCTTCAGCTCATCCTCCGTAAACTGATCTTTGGAACCTTCGATGGTGTCCAACAAGAACTCACCATAGTTTTTGTCGTCCTCCTGCATGGTCATGCCCTTGTCGGCCGCCATGAAAACCTTTTCCCAAAGCGCTGTGTCCTCCGAGAGAATGGCATTTTCCTGCGCCATCAGCTCCTTGTGCATGGCAACCGCTTCCTCGGCATTCTTCGGTTCGCTGCTCATTCCGTCCATTTTGTCTCCGCCCTTTGTGCCGCAGGCTGCCAGAGAGAGCACCATCAGTGCAGTAAGCAGCAGCGCCAGAATTCTGCCGGCAGTATTCGTCCTATTCATCTTCATTCGTTTTATTCCTCCTTGTTATTGTTGCTTGTCTGTAGCGTTTCCGCTGCTTTTGCCTTATCTTTACCGTCTCCGAAGCCGTAGCGGAAGCACACGGCTTTCGTCGGACAGGCGCGGATGCACATTCCGCAGCGGATGCACTCGGTATGGTTGGGCGTTTTCGTCACATCCACATCCATCTTGCAGGCTCTAGCGCATTTCCCGCAGGAGACGCACTTATTCTTATCCACCTTCATCTGGAAGAGGGACACCCGGTTGAACAGCGCGTAGAACGCGCCAAGCGGGCAGAGCCACTTGCAGAACGGTCGGTAGAACAGTACGCTCAGCGCAATCACCGACAGCAGGATGCTGAATTTCCATGTAAACAGCTTGCCCAGCGCCGCCCGGATGCCGGAATTGGCAAGGGACAGCGGGATGGCTCCCTCCAGCACACCTTGGGGGCAGAGGTATTTGCAGAAGAACGGGTTTCCCATGCCAACATCGTTCACAAGGAACGCCGGTAGCAGGAAAACCATCACCAGCAGGACAGCGTATTTCAGGTATGTCAGCGGCTTCAGCCTCTTTGTGGAAAGCTTCTTAGTGGGGATTTTGTGCAGCAGCTCCTGAAACCAGCCGAAGGGGCATAGAAAGCCGCAGATAAAGCGCCCCAGCAGCACGCCCAGCAGAATAAGGAAGCCTGTGATATAGTAGGAGAAGCTGAACTTGGAAGACCCCACCACCGCCTGAAACGCCCCGATGGGGCAGGCCCCGGACGCCGCCGGACAGGAGTAGCAGTTCAGCCCCGGCACGCAGACGGTCTTCCCCGTCCCCTGATACAGTCCGCCCTTGAGAAAGTTCGGCAGATGCAGGTTGGTCAGCAGCGTCGCCCCCGCCTGAATCCAGCCCCGGAAGCGGGACATGGTCTGTGAAACGCCTGAAAACTTTTTACCCAATGCCCACACACTCCAGACATAATTTGATTGCTTTGCTCAGCACTGTCGCCGCCTCGCCCCGCCAGACACCAAAGCACAGCATGGCGGCTCCGGCCATCAGCAGCACGATCTGCGCCGCGGCCTTTTTCCCGTAGCTCATTTTTCATCACCCTTTCCGATTTTCTGCCCCCATCATAGCGCGGGAGAGTTAAAGTCTCTGTTAAGAACGAAAACTTAACGCAAACCTTATCTGTTTTTGCTATGATGAAAGCAACACAAAAACGAAGAATAAAAAGGAGGGCTCTCATGCACCTTTTAGTAATTGAAGATGAACGCGCCCTGTGCGAGACCATCGTTCGCAGCCTGCGGCGGCTGGCCTACAGCGTGGACTACTGCTATGACGGCGAAAAGGCGCTGGCGTTTCTGGGCGTGGAACGATACGATCTGGTGCTTCTTGATCTGAATCTGCCGAAAAAGGACGGCATGACGGTGCTGCGCACACTGCGGCAGACCGACCGGGAGACGCGGGTGCTGATCCTCTCCGCCCGCAGCGAAGTGGAGGACAAGGTGCAGGGGCTGGATGCCGGGGCGAACGACTATCTGGCGAAGCCCTTCCACTTGGCGGAGCTGGAGGCCCGCATCCGCAGCCTGACATTGCGGCAGTTCACCCAGCAGGATGTGCTGCTAAGCTGCGGAGGCCTGACCTTTGACACCCGCTCCCGTACCGCCACCGTCAACGGGCAGACGCTGACGCTCACCCGGAAGGAAACGGGAATCCTGGAATACCTGATGGTGCATCAAGGAAGGCCAGTAAGTCAGGAGGAGCTGATGGATCACGTTTGGGGCAATAGCGTGGACAGCTTCAGCAATTCCATTCGCGTCCACATCTCCGCCCTGCGCAAAAAGCTCCGCGCCGTGCTGGGCTATGACCCCATCCGCAACCGCATCGGCGAGGGCTATCTGATGGGAGGCGAGGAGGAATGAAGCGGCTTTCCCTGCAGTGTCGCATCACGCTGATGTCCGTCCTGCTCATCGGCATCACCTGCGTGGCCATGAATTTGCTGCTGTGCTCCTCCGGTGTGTACTATATGGACACCATTGCGGACAGTTTACAAGGCGGCGGCACGGTGATACTGAATGATGGCGGAGCGGCGAGCTTTGACCCGCAGCTCATAGCGCCCAACGAGGAGTTGATCATCGTCGTCGATGGGGTGCAGGGGCGCTTCCGCACCACCAACTGGTACATCACGGCGGCGGTAACGCTGCTCAGCGGCATCCTCGCCTATTTCGTCAGCGGACGCGCTCTCAAGCCCCTGCGCAGCTTTACCTCGCAGGTGGAGCAGGTGCAGCTGAACAATCTTGCTGATATGAGGATCGATGAAGATGCTATTTCGGAGTTCCGGCAGCTGAGCCGTTCGTTCAACCAGATGCTGGAGCGGCTGAACAACGCCTTTTCCGCCCAGCGTCAGTTCGCTGGCAACGCCGCCCACGAGCTGCGCACGCCACTGGCACTAATACAGGCGCAGTTGGAGCTGTTTTCCGCGGAGCATCCTGATGTGCGACCGGAGACGGCGGAGTTCCTCACGCTTTTGCGTGAGCAGATGGAACGGCTGATACAGATGACCAGGACACTGCTGGAGATGAGCAATCTGCGGCAGGTGGCGCGGAAAGAGCGGATCCAGCTCGCTCCCATGATCGAGGAGATCTTCACAGATCTTGCGCCGCTCTCAGATAAGCTCGGCGTCACGCTGACGGCGGAGGGCGACGGCATTATGACCGGCAGCGATGCACTGATCTACCGGCTGATCTTCAACCTGACGGAGAATGCTGTCAAGTACAACCGGCCGGGCGGCTCGGTACGGGTTTCTGTCACTCAGGAGTTGGAAAAGCTCCTGCTCCGCGTCTCCGACACCGGCTGCGGCATCCCGGAGGTGTATCAGCGCAGTATCTTCCAGCCCTTCTTCCGGGTGGACAAGTCTCGCAACCGGGAATACGGTGGCGCAGGACTGGGGCTCTCACTGGTATGGGAGATCGCCGACCTCCACGGCGGCTCCGTTTGGGTAGAGAAAAGTTCGGAGAAGGGCACTACCATTGCGGTGGGGTTGCCAACGCAACAATCAACGAAGCCCTAAAACCCTTTTATTCGTTTTTCGCCGCTTCGCTTGCCGCCCTGCGGCGTTCCTCTCTGTATGGGGCGGTCAGCCGGAAAGAGAAGCGTCCCTTTTCAATCTCAAATTCCTTGCAGCCCGTGTCCGGGTCTACGTCCGTCAGCTTGCAGACGGCAGGGTGTTTGCGGCTGTATGCGGTCAGCCTGTTTTTGAGGTCGGTGTTGTGGGTGCGGATGAAGATGGTGGGGTCTTTCTCGTCAAAATAGATTTCGGTGGTCTTTTCCTGCTTGGTAAGTCCTGTTCTCATAGGCTTATCCTTTCTGCGGCTCTGTCACGCAATAGGGGTGTTTTTCGGGGATTTTCTTCGGCTCTTGACTTGGGAAAAATGGCGATTTTCAAACAGGAGCGCGCCGGACGATGTCTGCCCTGTCCGACGCGCTCCCATTCGATAAAATGCGTTTTTTCCGGCTCTACACAGGAATCAGCGAGCTTCGTCCCTCGTGACCGCTTTTTCTCTGAGCGGATGGAAGAATCGCCACAGATTATTACGCTGAATTACATCCTCATAGCTGCGGACTTTCCCGCGCAGCTCCGTATTTTCACGCTCCAATTCTGCCGCACGGAGCTTGCTGTGGACAGACTTATAATCAGAAATTTCCTGTTTCAAACTGTCAATCTCAGCCTTGAGCTTTGCAATCAGTTTGTTTGCCGCATCCACCGCCTTTTGCAGTTTGGATTCCTTTTTCTCTGCTGTAACATACTTCTTTGCCAGAGTGGAAATCCGGTCAAAATCTTCACGCTCCACGGCAACTTTGGATGAGAAGGGAATGGACGTTGCCACGATTTTTTCGATAGACCGCACATCGACCCGCTGATTCTGGATTTTTTCAATTTTGCTCCCAAGCGTTGCTGCCTGTTTTTCCTGCTGACGGTTCTGTTCTGTGAATGCTGCCAGCCGCGCCTGTTCCTGTTGTACCTTGAACTGCGTCACCGTCAGATGTTCCTCGGAGCTGCCGCGTTCGCCTCGCTCCACATCGTCATACCCTGCCTTTCGCATGGCGGCGAAGAAATCATCTTGCAGAACGGAATAGGATTTTCGGAGCACAGTTTTCCCGTTTGCGTTCAGCAGCGGTTTCCCATGCTCGTCCAGCGCGGGCTTGGAATCCCACTTTTTACTCATACTGACCTGCTGTATCGTTTCCTTGACCGTCCCCACCAGCGATTTATCCTTGCAGCGTTTCGTCCATAGAATCTGTTTTTCCACGACGGGGATATAGACAACATGGGTGAGGGCGTTTGCCACCATGCCCGTATTCACCGCTTCCGCAAGCTCGGTCGGACTGCCTGCCCATTCTCTGCTTTCGGAGGAAACAAGCTGGGAAACCGTATCCAATACAGGGTCGGGCGGCTCCTGATGAGGCTTGTTCTCCGTCCGTTCAAGGCTCCATATCTGCGTGTCGGCATCTTTTTTCAGATATAGAATCTGATCCTGTTGATCTCGCCCCACGGCATCGACCGTGGCCTCCAATGCTGTCCGTTTCTTCTTCTGCATCAGGAGTGCTCCGTCTGCACAACCAAGAAGTCCCGTCGTGCCGGAGATCGTTTCAAAGCTGTCCCCGGCTGGCTGCTTTCTTGTGTGATGGACGGTAACGATGCAAATGCTGTGTCTGTCCGCAAAACGCTTGAGCTTTCCGATGATTTTATAGTCGCTGGCGTAGCTGTAAGCCTCGCCTCCGGCCTCCCGAATCTTCTGCATGGTGTCAATGATAATGAGTTTGGTGTCGGGATGCTCACGTACAAAATTTTCAAGCTGCTCATCAAGACCGTTTCCGATTTTGTTTGCTGCCGTTGCAAAATGCAGGCTGGCGGTATCCGCCACGCCGTACATCATAAACATCCGGCTCTGGATTCTCTGGAAATCATCCTCCAGTGCAAGGTACAGAACCGTACCCTGATGGACTTCATAGCCCCACAGCCTTTGCCCTGTGCTGACATGGTAGGCAAGCTGCGCTACCAGAAATGATTTTCCGATTTTGGGCGCTCCTGCGAGGATATATGCCCCTGAGTAGAGCAGACCGTCTATGACGGGCGGTCTGCTCTTGTAGGCGGTCTGATACAGCTCTGTCATGGAAACGGTATGAAGATAATGCGGGTCGTTCATGCGTCGGATTCTCTCACGCATTTCCTCAATATTATGCCGAGATTTTAGAATAAATGCGACAGAAGTCAACAGAGACTAAAAGCGCATGACATAGAGACAAAAGCAAATACAAGAAACAGAATCTTTGAGGAGAACCGGAGATTCCTTTAAGAAGGTTGTTATAGTTAGAAATAATATTGTGCCAGGATATGATGATGATGGTATTTTATATATTGGTGTAGAGGACTTTCTTTTAGATGAAGCTGCATTGGATTTATAAAAATAGCAATATTAAATTTAATAAAAATGCGTATTTACAACATTTGAATAAATTTGAATTTGTAATTGTGTCTGCACATGACAAGGAGGCTTTCAGATGAAAGATATTTTAAAGCATTATTCTAAGTATATACTCTTAGATACACTTGTAGCAGCTACGTCATTTGCAGGTGCTCACGGCATATTATCGTTTTTTCATCTGAAGTTTATAGAATGGGTTTATTATGCGGTAATCGGAATCATAATAATAGGAATATTGTTGGGCATATTTCAATTATTGCTAAAAATACGAAAGAATTATGTGAAATATGTAGCAATATGTGTTGAAGCCATTTGTCTCATACCTTTGACTTATATTTGCATTTTATTATTTGCTTTTTCTTATAAACCGATGCATATAGTTGAAAAAGACGGAATAAAATGTGTTGCCTATGTGAGAGCCTTTCTGCAGGTATATGTTGATTATTATGAATACAAAAATCCACTTATTACAGGTGATGAAGTACTTTTTACTGATCACTTTGGAAAAGGCGGATTTGATCCATTTGTTGATGGTTACGAAGATGATAGTATGATGGAAGAAAATGCTGCAATGGATGATACCACTGAAATAACTGATGATTCAGAAGACGAGGGAATAGATAATGAAAATATATTTTCTCAACAGGAGAAGGAGGATGACACAGCAATAGATACAGACAGTGACGGCTATCCTCTGACAGAAGAATTTCAGTCCTATAAGAAGGAACTAACAGCTGTTGCAACTTATATCAGAAATACCGAGTCATACCAAGGAGTAAAGGCAGGGGATGAACTTAGCGAGTTTCTGGCATATAATATTTCGGCTAAGGGATATCCTTACGTTAATATTGCGGAGCAAGTATACGAGCAAGATGGTATTTCAGCTATAGCAACGCATTACATTATTATTAATGAATCTTATGTTGAGAATGGTTCAAGAGAATATGTTTATCAAATTAAATTTAAAGACAAATCCGGTAATGAAGTAGCTTCCACCAAGGTTGTGGATTTCTATCTAATAGATACTGAGACATTGGAGATTACGGATGAGAAAACAAATGATTGGCATTAATTCGGGAAAGCACCAGATGATGTACAGAAAGCTGTAATTTAACAACAATTCCCAGTTTGTCGAATTGAATAAAACATATTACTAAGACATTTACGAAAAGTAGATGTCTTTTTTCATGCCCATTTTTAAGAAAGGAGGGGTAAAAGTGGCAAATAGAATAAAAGGTATTAGATAAGGGGGTGCGGACAAAAAGCTGGACTTTAGGGCTCCGAAAGGAGCAGGAATTTCGAAAAATTCTTGTGAATCGAATTTCGGACTTTTAGAATTATAATCAAAAATTATTTGCTTTCTTCCTATTATATAGAAAAAATATGGCAAAAATGGTAGAATAATTATAAAGATATATACTTTCATTTCAGGGAGTATTTCGTTGCCGGACTGAAAGTGCTGTGGAGAGCAGATGTTGGTCTCCCGGGCCGCAGCCGAAAAGTGGGTGTGGGAGATATGTTGGCAGAACTGCGGGTGGCTGTAATCAAAGGTTGGTTCAGAAAACAGAAGACTGTTGATTTCTAATAAAAGGCGAAGCCGTTTTTGGAGGATAGGGCGGTATGAATATGAAGATATTACAAAAGGTTCCTTGTCAGCAGTTGTTATTCTGATGTGCCTGCCGGTTCTTTTTTCGGGCTGTGGAAAGAGCGGGGAGAGAGCTGCAAAAACGGAGAGCGGAACAGCAGCGCCTGTGGGGACAGAAAATGTTTCCGGAACAGAGGCGGCAGCAGAAAAAACGCACATACTTCCCGGGAACCCCGTAAAAAATGTTCCGGATGCGGATGAACTGATGCGCCAGATTGATATCTTCCTTGACCGCGAGGAGGAGTGGGGATTCTGGGCAGGCGAGTCTGAGCCGTACTATGACACGATGGGGTATGCGGTGACAGATCTGGATCATAACGGCAGGACTGAGCTTATCGTGGCGTTTACGACAGGGACGGGATACTACTCTGAAAATCATATTTATGAGATCAATGAAGCGGGTGATGGTTTTACGGAGTGCAAATGGAGCGGGAGTGGAATTCAGAGGGAAAACAACGGCGATTTTGCGCCTGACCTGATGAATGACAATGGAGCTGATGCATTCCGTGTATATTACGACAAAGCGGAAGACCGGTACCATTATATCTGTGAAAACGTTGTTCGCTCAGGCGGTTTTTATAATGGCTTTATCGAGTGTGACCTGACACTGAAAAACGGGAAGGCAGATATTGACAGTTTTGCCGCTTCTGTCACGGAGCATACATGGAATGACAAAACCGGCGACTATGACGGAAATATTACATATGAGACTGTTGATGGAAAAGTCTCTGAAGAAAAATACCTGTCGGCAGAAGAAGATATGTTCGGCGGCATGGAGAAGGATGGTTATATAATCGCTTTCATGTATGACCATATGTTCTATGCGGACGACGAGCATTTTGAGAATAAGGGAAGGAGCATCAAGGCTTCGGTACTTATGGATTCCTATAAAGTGTTCATGAAGGAAATGACCCTTGATGAGTTCCGTGAGCGGCATTTCTTATCCGCAGCAGTTCCTGAGCAGTATCAGCCTCTTATTGAGGACTGGACCCTTGACGAAGAATATTCGGGCGGGAATGACTATCTGAAGATGTATTTCGGAGATCATTACGGCTTTGACAGTTATGCGCTTGATGACGTAAATGGAGACGGCATCCCGGAGCTCTTTCTGTATGGTTCCGGAATGTACGGTATCGCTCATGTATATACCGTAGCGGACGATGCACTTATACAACTGGGCATAGAGGGATGGATAGGGGGAATCAATAAAAAGGAGAGCGCTGTCATTGTGACAGGCCACTGGCATGGCGCCGGCGGTTCAAATACCAATGAATATGAGATCTGGCTGTTGGGGGATGAGGCTGTCACAGATTATTACTATATAGATGAGCTTAATGGAGCGTACAGCATAGATCATGTGGGGGGCAAGAATCTTGATACGTATGAATCGCTTCCTGCCGATAAGAAGATCTATGATGGACTGTATGAAAAATATGTAAAGGACAGGACGGATCCTGCGGAGGGACAACATACAGAGCTTTCGAGGGGAGATTTTACGATCACCGTGTATTCTGATCCCAGCACTGCCGATTACAGAGGATTGGGAAACGACATACAGATCATGAATGAGGGCCCGGATACGGATATGAGATTCAAATGTGACACGGATGGCGTGACAGCAGAGCTGTGGTCTCTTGAGTTTGATGAAGAAAATGGAGAAATGGTACGGGACAAAAAGGTGGCCTCTGTAATTACGGAAGCTGGAAAGGTCTACCAGTTTAATGCGTTTGAAGGAGAGGGGTTTCCGTATTATTCTCTGTATGCGCGCAGAGGAAATACCTATGTTGAATGGGATGTTTTGCCTGATATGAAAGATGGAAACACGACCTTTACGCTGAAGCCTGAAGCATCTGCCGCTGATCCTCTGTGATGGCACTGGCTTTAAAACAAATCTGGGAACCGATATACATAAAAGAGCGCCACGGAAGGCAGCAATGCCTGGTTCATACCAGATCTGACCACTGAGATAGTGGTTGGCACTATAATCTGCCGTGGGTCATTTTTTGTTCTGACAAATAGAGGGAAAATGGTTTTTGATAAAAGGTCGGGGCCTCAGGTCCCGACCTTTGCTATGATCTCCCGGTATATCTTTCGAAGAAAGAAGGCGGAGAGGAGCACAGATACGGCTTCAGCAATATTGTAGGACCACCATACATATTCTAAAACGCCGGAGAGTGAAAGCAGGTAGGCCATGGGAAGCAGCACCAGCATCTGCCGGCAGATAGACACAATCATGCTGTAGCTGCCCTTTCCCAGTGCCTGAAAGACAGAGCCGCAGGCGATGGCAAAGCCCGCAAAGGGGAAGCCAAGGCCTATGATGCGAAAGGCTGGCACACCGATCGAGAGCATATTCTCTGAGGCATTGAAGAGCGAGAAGAAGAATGCAGGGATCAGTTCAAAGAGCAGACAGCCAACAGTCATGATGGAGATGGCTGCAGAGAAGGCGAGCTTCATGGTTTTCAGAATGCGCTCCTTTTTCTGTGCTCCGTAGTTGTAGGCAATGATAGGGACGCTGCCGTTGTTCAGGCCAAAGACGGGCATGAAGATAATGCTGTTGATCTTGAAATAGATCCCGAAAACTGCGGTCGCCGTGGGGGTGAAGGCGATGAGGATCTGATTCATTCCGTAGGTCATGACAGAGCCAATTGCCTGCATAATAACAGAAGGAATACCTACGGCAAAGATGCCCTCGATGATCTGAGGATCTGGGCGAAAGCCGCGGAAGCGGATATGTACCTCGGTATTGAATTTGTGATTCAAAACAGCGGCAAGTACGGCAGCAATATGCTGCCCCATGACCGTTGCAATGGCGGCACCTGCCATTCCAAGCCGCGGTGCGCCGAAAAGTCCGAAGATCAGGATCGGATCCATGCAGATATTAAATATGGCGCCAACCATCTGCGTTGCCATAGCGTAGATGGTCTTTCCGGTCGACTGCAAAATGCGCTCAAAGGTGATTTCCATAAAGATGCCCAGACTGCAGCAGCATATGATACGCATATACTGCTGTCCATAGTGCAGTATTTCCGGATCAGAGGTCTGCGCACGGAAGAAGGGTACAGTAAGAAAAAGCCCGGTCAGAACAAAAAGGATCATCACGGCAAATTCAAGGAAGATTCCATTCGCTGCGCTCTTATTGACCCGCTCGAAATTCTGCTCGCCCAGAGCCTTTGAGAGATAGGCATTGATGCCGACTGCAAGTCCCACACTGCATGAAATCATGAGGGACTGAATCGGAAAGGCAAGGCTCACTGCAGTCAGGGCAGATTCACTGATCATGGAGACAAAGATGGAATCAATGATATTGTACAGTGCCTGCACCATCATGGAGAGCATCATCGGAACGGACATGGAGAGCAGCAGTCGCCCGACCGGCAGTGTCCCCATCTTATTTTCCTGTAAGTTTTTTTCCTGTGGCATAAGCGGCGCTCCTGAGATGTTGAAGAATGAATTGAAACAGATATCTGAGATGATAGTCATTTAGAGTAACAGGAAAAGGAGAAAAATGCAAGCACTCCCGGGGCAGGAATCCCCGGGAGTGGAAAGAATGGTTTAGAATTACGCTGAATAGATGGAATCAGTTTTTACAGACAGGTTTATGACCATCCGATCAAAACAGCGATGGCGATTGTAACCATCTGGGTGGCCAGGAGCATGAGGAAGAGCGGTATGAACCATTTCCACCATTTCTCCAACTTCACTCCGGCAATACCGGTCACAACAGGAGTCAGAGCAGTGGGCCAGAGAACATTTGAGAGGCCGTCTCCGTACTGGAAGCAGAGTACAGCGATCTGGCGCTGTACGTGGATAATGTCGGAGAGTGGCGCCATAATGGGCATACTCACAACTGCTTGTCCCGATCCGGAGGGCATCAGGAAATTGATTAGTGTCTGCACGAGCAGCATACACTCTGCGGATACCAGAGAGGGCAGATGCACCAGTGGGAGTGAGAGACCATAGACCACTGTGTCTATGATATTGCCGTGCTGCAGCACGATAAGTACGCCGCGGGCAATTCCAATCATGAGACAGGCTTCTGCGATATCAGAAAAGCTCTTTGAGAGCTTTCCCGCGATAACATTGGATGACCATCCCATGATAATAGCGCTTACGAGCCCCATAATGATAAAAAGTGCACTGAGCTCTGTGAAGTACCAGCCAAAGGTCTTTGTGCCATAAATCAGCAGTAAGATGCCTGCCAGCAGTGTTGCCAGCACGAGCTTTTCACGAATACCGAAGGGATGGTTCTGCACTTCCTCCTCTGAGATGGCAAATTCATTTGTTTCACCGTATACCAGACTCTTGGTCGGATCCTTCTCGATCTTCAGCGCGTAGCGGACGGTGTAGACAGACGCGACAATAATCATACAGATATGGCAGAAGATACGGAAGCCGGCGCCGGACATGATGGGAAGATCTGCAATACTCTGTGCAGTTCCGACTGTGAAGGGGTTCATAAATGCACCGGAATAACCAATGGCAGCTGCCAGGGCAACAATAGCCAGCCCGACGATTGCGTCGTAGCCCATGGCGATTGAGATGCCGACAAAGATCGGAATAAAGGGGAAGGTCTCCTCAAACACGCCGATGGTAGAGGAGGCAAATCCGATCAGTGTGATAAAGATAGGAATGATGATGGCCTTTGATTTCCCTTTAAAGGTGCGGAGCAGGCCGGCGATCAGTCCATCAAAGGCACCTGTGGAAATAATCAGCCCTATGAATGCATAGGCGACAAAGACAAACATGGTTACTCCTGCGGCATCGCAGAGCCCTTCATAGATACATTTGAACATCTCAAAGGGACCCACAGGAGATGGATCTGTAAGGTGGAAGGTCCCTGCAACAACGATCTCCCTTCCGGCCTCGTTCAGTGTTCGGTCAAAGCTTCCTGCCGGCAATATCCAAGTGAGAATAGTGCAGAGCACAGTAATGCCAAAAAGCAGTACATAAATATGTGGCAGTTTCAAATTCTTCTTTTTTGAAGCTGTTGCTGTCATAACGCAATGTCCTCCTTTTTTTTCAGCTCTGTCTCAAAGCTCTTTCTTACCTCGGTGCAAAATGCTTTATCGTGAAATAGCTTCAGTGCCAGCTCGCAGATCACAGCGGCCCCCTTCTTCATCTGCTCTATGGCAAAAGGCTGTATTGTACTGTCGCGCAATTCTGCGGTGTGCAGTGCCAGTGCCTGCTTTGTGATGCAGATCATTGGCTGAATTGATGGACAACGGTAACTGACATTTCCCATGTCTGTGGAACCGGAAGGACGCTCCGGCGCGGCAATTTCCTCCTCACGCGACTGCATGAGCGTATGCACCTCTTCTTCGAGCACAGGGATGCGAACCATATCGTAAAAATCGGGGAAGAGCGCTTTGAATTCTGCTGTACAGTCCATCGCCAGTGCCGCAGCAGAGGCGCAGTTCTTTACAATTCTATTGAGCTCCTCCAGTTCCGCTCTTGACTTTGAGCGGAATTCCAGGTGAAGCATCGCGTAATCCGGAATGATATTTGCCTGTATACCACCTTCCTTTATGACCGCGCTGAATATGCTGTACGGGGCAAGACTCTCCCTCCTCGCATCCACCAGATCTAAAAATTTTCTGGCTGCCGTCAGAGCATTGTGACCTGCCCAGGGAGCAGCGGCAGCGTGAGACTGCTGTCCGTGAAATGTCAGCTCATAGCAGCGCAGGCTCAGTGCATCCATGTCAGTATAGGAAATGGCACCACAGCTGTGCATCATGACTGCGAGATCCATCGCATCGAAGATTCCAAGCTCTGACATGAGGAGCTTGGCGCCGTCTCCTTCTTCAGCAGGAGTTCCAATCACATAAAGGGTGCCCTGAAACTGCTCCTTAAGATCAAAGAGAGCCAATGAGGCTAATGTTGACAGGGCGCCGTGCAGATTGTGTCCGCAGCCGTGTCCGAGTTCCGGAAGTGCATCATATTCCACCAGAATCGCGACCTTCGGACCACTGCCATTTTCCAGGACCGCTCGGAAGGCTGTGCCGTAACCGAGTTCCTTCTGAAGGTAAGGATACTCCACAGCAAAGCCCTTTTTCTTCAACAGCTCGGTGATCCTGGAACTCGCAAGAATCTCCTCCTTGGCGGTCTCCGGATGCTCATACATGAAGCGGACCAGCTGCTCTGCCGTTTCAGTGTTGCGATCAATTGCGAGATCCACTTGTTGTCTTAATTGCATATACCTCTCCTTCTGAATGAATTGGAGCTGCTCAAAAAATACACGCTGAACGCGTAATAAAACAGCTTTTTATATAATCATACCACTTTTGAGAAGTATTAAATCATATTTTTAGAAATGTTTCTGATTCAAATAAAAAAACTGCCGCAAAAAGCGGCAGACGGAATTGTCAGGCGTACAGGGCGAAATCACGCTTCATACAGCGGTGAGGAGAGGTAGCGATCCCCGGAGTCCGGGAGCACCACTACAATTGCTTTTCCCTTTGCTTCGGGGCGCATGGAGATCTGAAGTGCAGCCCAGAGTGCAGCGCCGGAGGTGATTCCGCAGAGTATCCCTTCGGATTTCCCGAGCAGGCGTCCTGTGGAATAGGCATCTTTGTCAGATACTGTGATGATTTCATCATAGATGGTTCTGTCAAAGGTATCTGGGATAAATCCGGCCCCGATGCCCTGAAGTCCGTGCGGTCCTGCGGGCCTTCCGGAGATCACGGCAGAGCCTTCCGGCTCTACTGCCACTATTTTAATTTTGGAATTCCGGTTTTTTAAGTAGCGCCCGCTTCCGCTTAAGGTCCCTCCGGTGCCGACGCCGGCAACCAGGTAGTCTGCGTTGCCTCCGGTATCCTCCCAGATTTCCGGTCCTGTGGTGTTAAGATGTGTCGCCGGATTTGCCGGATTGGTAAACTGTCCGGGAATGAAGCTGTTCGGAAGCTCCTGTGCGAGTGCTTCCGCTTTTTTGATGGCACCGGCCATTCCCTCAGCGCCCGGTGTGAGTACCAGCTCGGCGCCATAGGCAGCCATGAGCCTTCGACGCTCTGCACTCATGGAATCCGGCATTACAATGATGATGCGGTAACCGCGCGCTGCGGCGACGGAGGCGAGGCCTATGCCGGTATTGCCTGAGGTGGGTTCAATGATGACCGAGCCGGGATGCAGAATACCGCGGGCTTCAGCATCATCCAGCATACCTTTTGCAATTCTGTCCTTTGCGGATCCGGTTGGGTTCAGGTATTCAAGCTTGGCAAGTATCGCGGCGCCTGCACCTGTGCGCTGTTCAACGCGGGAGAGGCGCAACAGAGGTGTGTGGCCGATCAGCTGATCGGCAGAGCTGTAAATGCGGGACATGGAGGCACTCCTTTCAGGGCTTCTGGCAGGGCTTGGAGCTCCGAACCTTCGGGATTTCGTCAATATCGGGAACCTTAACATTTTTTAAGGGCAGAGTTGAGCATATGACAGAATCTTTTCCGCTCTGAGCTGGAGCGAGGAGATCTGCCAGTGTGTAGCTGTCAAAAAATTCATTGATGATATGGTCCAGCTTTTTCCACATGGGCAGAGTCAGGCAGAGCTCTGCGTGCGATATCCCGCAGAGGAGTATAGGAAGCGTTGTTCTGTTTCGCCAAATCGATCATAACTCTGAGTGCATAGCGCCCTCTTGTTGATACTACCATAAAAGCTTCTGTTCCGATGTTCGTATCCGTACTTGGCGGAGGAACGAAAGTCTTGGTGGATTATCGCACTTTAGTTAATTTTAGTACCGAAATAGAATCTTTGCAAGGGCACCGGGATTCTGTGCTATACTGGAAACCAAGACTTCAGTGGTGGAAGCGTGGCAATGAGCGCCGGGCATTACGGTATATAGGCATACCTTATATTATAATATAGTACAGAAGCACTCGGGGAACTCCGGGAGAAAGGAAGCCCTGTGTCAAGGGCGCGCGTAAACATATGGCTCAGGACAAGAAAATTTTGACGGTGCAGGATATTTCCTGCGTGGGACAGTGCTCTCTCACAGTGGCTCAGCCCATCATTTCTGCCTGCGGTGTGGAGACCTGCATACTGCCGTCTGCGGTACTCTCAAACCACACGGGAGCAGGATTCCACGGCTTTACCTTTCGGGATCTTACAGAGGATATTCCGGAAATATGCAGCCAGTGGGAGAAGGAGGGTATCCGTTTTGACGCGGTGTACACGGGATATCTCGGCAGTGTAGCGCAGATCGCCCTGGTGAGGGAGATTATGGACAGGCTTTTGCTTCCGGGAGGCCTGAAGATTGTAGATCCGGCCATGGCAGACAATGGGAGTCTCTATCAGGGCTTCGACCAGCCGTTTGTGCAGAAGATGGCAGAGCTCTGCGGAAAGGCGGATATCATACTGCCAAATCTCACAGAGGCCTGTTTTATGACTGGTATGGAGTATACTTCAGATGTTCAGACCGAAGACTATGTGCGGGAGCTTCTTTCACGCCTGGCTGCTCTTGGCGCCCGCAAGGTGATACTGAAGGGGATCTTCTTCCGGCCGGATCAGCTCGGCAATGCAGTGTATGACTGCGCGAGCGGAGAGCTGCACTATTGCTTTACGGAGCGCATTCCGAGGAGCAGCCATGGAACTGGAGACTGCTTCGCAGCAGCCTTTACAGGAGCTCTCATGCAGGGACTTGACGCCTGTGAGGCAACAGCACTTGCCGCAGATTTTGTGGTGGAGAGCATATTGCAGACGGAAGACGACCCTGCACACTGGTATGGTGTAAAGTTCGAAAAGGCACTGCCGCTGTTGGTGCGTCGCCTGAACCGGAGTGCGCCGAAAAGCGCCGCCGCAGCAGCGGAAGAGCGGACGCGGAGACGCTATGTGCTTCATGGCGGCAGCTTCCGTGACCTTGAGGGATTCTACCGCGAGATGGATCAACTTCTGACCGATGGCTCTGTGCCGACCGGTCACAATCTGGATGCGCTGAATGATCTTCTGAGAGGCGGCTTTGGGCGGCACGCCTATGGTGAGCCCATAGAGCTTATATGGGAGAGCTTTGAGGAGAGCAGAGAGACTCTCGGAGCAGAGCAGCTGCTCCGCATCGTGAGCATTATCCTGAATCACGAGGAGGAGCATGACTGTGTGTTAAAGATAGAATTCTGAATGTGCAGCCTTCTGCGGAATAGACATATTCCTGATATAAAAATAAAGGCGTGGAGCGGAGGGGAGAAATCCCTTCGCTCCACGCCTTTTGGAAAATATTATCTTCAGAATTCAATTCGAATTGCAGTCGGGAGAGAAAATCTTCGCGCTGCTTTAATACACTGCGTAGACCTCTGCGTACTGCACGCCGAAATCCAGCGCGACAGAATGGCTCTCGTAGAAGATGTCAATATGATTTCCGTTGACACCGCCGCCGATATCCTCTGCGACATAGCGCTCGCCATTGATCATGACGACGGTACCCTCCGGAATGACTGAGGGGTCTGTCGCAATGGTGTGGTGTGGCTGGGCGATCTTTCCCGAGCTCGTCATGCGGCCCCAGCCCTTGGAGCACTGGTAGCAGGGACAGTAGGCGGTGAGCTTGAATCTTCCGAGGCTCACAGTGCCGGGGTTCTCTGCGGAGCCAGAGCTGCTCTCGCTTTCTGAGCTCTCATTTTCAGAAGTCTGAGTCTGCTCATCAGATTCTTCTGCCGCGCTGTTCTCGCTCTGCACGGCCTTCAGCCACTCCTCATCCATCTCCTGGCGCTTTGCGATCAGGGTATTCTGTGCGACGATTCTGGCACTCTCAAGCTCCGGGATATCCAGCTGATCGATCTCCGGTAGCTCTGCCGGGCTCTGGATGGCGCTGCTGCCCAGATGTGTACGCAGCATGGGGCTGTTCTCTCCCGTGTCTGTTTGCACCAGTTCTGTATTATCTGCGGCAGTCTGCGTCTCCGCCTCTGCAGAGGTCGCCTGGATGCCTGACTGGGAACTGTTCGCGGCATAGGTCTTTTTTGAGAGGCCGAGTACAGTCAGCGGGGAGAAGACAAGTGCCATAACCACGAGATATATGGTGGCCTTCTTGATTGGCAACAACATCTTGAACATTTTCGTAAAATCCTCTTAATAATTATGTAATATTTTTACACGCCTATAATAACACGAAAAGTGGGGTTGTCAATAGAAAAGTGGGAGAAAAATGCAAAAAAAAGCATAAAAATGGGGGCGAAATGGTTACTTCGCCCCGGCTTGTTGACATGATATGGATAAACTTAAGATTTGAGATGAAAGTAAAATGTTAAGCTTTACCGGATCAAAAACACTTCCAGATACTGAAGCCCATGTGTCTCCGCCTCGGCCTCCGTGCTGTAATAGACGTCCACCCAGTTGCCGTGCACGCCCCGGTCCTCGACCGTGTAGATCAGCTCGCTGTTTGCGAGACGTATTTTGCTGCCCGCCGGGATTACAGACCAGTCTGTGGAAACCGTGTGCCCCACCTGAGGAGCGGAGCCGTCCGCACTGCGCTCGCCGTGCGGATTGGAGTAGCCGCTGGTGCAGAAGATTCCGAGTGACACTTCCGTCTTGCTGTCAGCTGCGGCAGTCTCTGTAGAGACTGTGTCCGTGGCGGCTGCATTTGCAGCGGCGCCGTCTTTCACAGGCTCCGCGTTTCCTGTCTCTGTACCCTTCTGAAAGGAAGGACCGGTGCTGCTGTCCTGCTCGGCCTGGGCACTCTGCTCAGCGGATATGGCAGGCTGACGATTTTTTCGTATCTTTGCCGCATAGCTCTCAGCCGGCGCTGCGAGCAGGAGAGCTGCAGAGAGCACCAGAGTGGTGGAGAGGCGAAGCATACATATATTTTTCATAGAAAGCTCCTTTGATTTCTCATATGTTACATAATTGTTACGAACACTTTACTATAGCCGGAGAAGGATTGCAAGAGCTATCTGCGGGGGGAATATGCCTGAAATGGTGAAATTTTACGAAAGCAGTTGACAAAGCTGGTCGGCTGGAATATATTAGGCAATGTAGATGTTAGCACTCCTGATAATTGAGTGCTAATAACGGAAGGGAGCGGTACATGGAACTGGACAATCGCAAGATTATGATTCTGAAGGCGGTGATCAGGAATTACATGGAGACCGGAGAGCCGGTCGGCTCCAGAACCATTTCGAAGCTCCCGGACTGTAAGCTCAGCAGCGCCACGATCCGAAATGAGATGTGTGATCTGGAGGACATGGGATATCTGATTCAGCCTCATACCTCTGCGGGGCGCATTCCCTCCGATCAGGGCTATCGCTTCTATGTAGATGAGATCCTGAAGGAGAAACAGGCCGAGGTACAGGAGCTGAAGGATCAGATGTTTCAGCGGGTGGACCGCCTGGAGCTGGTGCTGAAGCGGATGGCGCGACTCATTGCGGCGAAGACGAACTACGCGGCGATGATCAGCAGTCCCAGCGCGCACAAGGCGAGGATCAAGCTGCTGCAGCTCTCACGCATGGATGCTCACAGGCTGCTCGCGGTGATTGTTGTGGAGGGGAATATCATTAGCAACCGTATCATTCCTGCGGAGACGGAGATCAGCGATCAGGAGCTCCTGAATCTGAACATACTCCTCAACACGACACTGAACGGCCTCACGATCAATGAGATCAATCTGGATATTATGCGTCAGCTGAAGCAGGATGCAGGGGCTCAGAAGGAGCTGGTCGAGCACATCTTAAACGAGCTCTCGGAGTCCTTCTCGAATGACGAGGATCTTCAGATTTACACCAGCGGAGCCACGAATGTGTTTAAGTATCCTGAACTTACAGATGGCAACAGCGCGAGCCGGATCATAGATACCTTTGAGGAGAAGGACAGGCTGCGCAGGCTCCTGAAGGAGGTCAATACCGGCGAAGACGAGGAGCACCACGGGATACAGGTGTTCATCGGCGATGAGTCTCCGGTACCGGAGATGAATGACTGCAGCATGGTCACTGCGAATTATGATCTTGGCGGCGGACTTCGGGGCACGATCGGCATTGTCGGGCCGAAGCGCATGGATTATGAGAAGGTGCTCACCACGCTGCGGAGTCTTATGAGTCAGCTGGATCAGCATTTTGGAAGGGATGAGACTTAGAATGAACGAGTACAGAAAAGAGGACGGAACGGAGCAGAAGGAGAAGGTCGCAGGGGCAGAGACAGAGGTAAATGCTCCTGTCGGCGGGGAGAGCTCCGGGCAGGCAGAGTGTGAGGCGCAGCGGACTTCTAAGGAGGCGGAGGAAGTCTCTGAAAACCAGCCGGAGGAGCAGAAGAGCTCCGAGGAGCTTGCGGCGGAGGCCGCGGCTATGGCGGCTGTGGCTGAGGAGAGTGATAAGTCTGCGCCGGAGACGGGACGGGCAAAACCGAAGCAGGACGCAAAGGATGAGAAGATTGAGGAGCTCACGGACAGATTGAAGCGAAACCTTGCGGAGTTTGATAATTTCCGGAAGCGCACGGAGAAGGAAAAAATGGCGATGTTTGATCTCGGAGCTAAGAACGTGCTGGAGAAGCTCCTTCCTGTGATCGATAACTTCGAACGGAGTCTCGAGAGCGCACCGGACGCGCCGGAGCTTAAGCCCTATGCGGATGGTATGGAGATGATATACCGTCAGCTCCTTAAGAACCTGGAGGAGGCGGGGGCGAAACCCATGGATGCGAAGGGCAAGCCCTTTGACCCGGCCCTGCACAACGCAGTGATGCACGTAGAGGACGAGAGCCTCGAAGAGAATGTCGTTGTGGAGGAGTTTCAGAAGGGATACTACTACAAGGACGGCGTGCTGCGGCACAGCATGGTGAAGGTCGCAAACTGAGTTCTGAGGGCTTAAGAGCGGCAACAGGATATTACAGACAGGGCTTCGGCGACTGCCGGGGCAGAATCATAACAGAATAAATCAGGATATTATCAGGAGGATAAACTTATGGGCAAGATCATCGGCATTGATTTGGGAACAACCAACAGCTGCGTGGCGGTTATGGAGGGCGGAAAGCCCGTCGTGATCCCGAACAGCGAGGGCTCCAGAACTACCCCGTCCGTTGTTGCATTCACGAAGACCGGCGAGCGTCTGGTTGGTGAGCCGGCAAAGCGTCAGGCAGTTACCAACTCCGAGCGCACCATCTCTTCGATCAAGCGTCACATGGGCTCGGACTACAAGGTCAATATCGACGGCAAGAACTACACTCCGCAGGAGATCTCCGCGATGATACTTCAGAAACTGAAGGCGGATGCAGAGAGCTATCTCGGAGAGAAGGTTACGGAGGCGGTCATCACGGTTCCGGCGTACTTCAACGACGCACAGCGTCAGGCGACGAAGGACGCAGGCAAGATCGCAGGTCTCGATGTCAAGCGTATCATCAACGAGCCGACCGCGGCCGCGCTGGCTTACGGCCTTGACAACGAGAAGGAGCAGAAGATCATGGTCTACGATCTCGGCGGCGGCACCTTTGATGTCTCCATCATTGAGATCGGAGACGGCGTGATCGAGGTACTTGCGACAAACGGCGATACGCGCCTCGGCGGTGACGACTTTGACAACAAGATCACCCAGTGGATGATCGATGAGTTCAAAAAGCAGGTCGGCGTGGATCTCGGACAGGATAAGATGGCGCTGCAGAGACTCAAGGAGGCGGCGGAGAAGGCGAAGAAGGAGCTCTCCGTAGCTACCACAACCAACATCAACCTCCCCTTCATCACGGCGACCTCGGCGGGGCCGCAGCATCTTGACATGACTCTGACCCGCGCGAAGTTTGATGAGCTGAGCGCAGATCTCATTGAGCGCACCGGAGTTCCGGTACAGAACGCAATGCGGGATGCGGGCATTACAAATACCGAGCTCGGCAAGGTGCTGCTGGTCGGCGGTTCTACCCGTATGCTGAATGCACAGGAGAAGGTGAAGCTGCTCACCGGACATGAGCCCTCCAAGACTCTGAATCCGGATGAGTGTGTTGCGATCGGTGCAAGCATTCAGGGCGGAAAGCTCGGCGGCGAGGCGGGCTCCGGCGACATCCTGCTCCTCGATGTCACTCCGCTCTCTCTTTCCATTGAGACCATGGGCGGCGTCGCGACGAAGCTCATTGAGCGCAACACGACCATTCCGACCAGAAAGAGTCAGGTCTTCTCCACTGCGGAGGACAATCAGTCTGCGGTTGATATTCATGTCGTGCAGGGCGAGCGTCAGTTCGCAAGAGACAATAAGACGCTGGGTCAGTTCCGTCTGGACGGCATTCTTCCGGCGAGAAGGGGCGTTCCGCAGATCGAGGTCACCTTTGATATTGACGCAAACGGCATCGTAAACGTCTCTGCAAAGGATCTCGGCACGGGCAAGGAGCAGCACATTACCATCACCTCCGGTTCCAGCATGTCGAAGGACGACATCGACAAGGCAGTGAAGGAAGCTGCGGAGTACGAGGCGCAGGACAAGAAGAGAAAAGAGAGCATTGACGCGAGAAATGAGGCCGATTCGCTGGTGTTCCAGACCGAGAAGGCAATCCAGGAAGTCGGCGATAAGCTGGATCCGACAGACAAGGCGACTGTGGAGGCAGATCTCTCCGCACTGAAGGAGGCGATCAACCGCGCTCCGGCGGAGTCCATGACAGACGATCAGGTAAACGATATCAAGAGCGGCAAGGAGAAGCTCATGGCGTCTGCGCAGCAGCTCTTCTCCAAGGTCTATGAGAGCGCACAGGCACAGCAGGGCGCGGCAAATGCAAGTGATGCACAGCAGAGCGGTCCGGCAGCGGATGATGGCGTTGTGGACGGAGACTTCAAGGAGGTCTGAGCTGCTCCTGCTGAATCAGATTCAGGCTTATTCTGAAGAACAGAGTCTTTCGGCGCGGCCACAGGCCGCGCCATTAAAAGCGCAAAGATGCAGCGCGCTCTTTGCGCGCCGGTGCGGCAGGCTTTTGCCTGCATTTTCAGCTTTTCGGCTGCGCACCGGCTGCATTTCCCGGAGCAGGTCTGCTTTATGGGAAATGGGATTTTCGATAAAGCGAAGAAAGGATCACGATGGCAGAACAGAAACGCGATTATTATGAGGTGCTCGGCGTTCCAAAAAATGCGGACGATGCGGCATTGAAGAAGGCCTACCGCGCGCTTGCAAAGAAGTACCATCCGGACGCGAACCCCGGCGATAAGGCGGCAGAGGCCGCCTTCAAGGAAGCCAGCGAGGCGTATTCCGTCTTGAGCGATCCGGATAAGCGAAGAAAGTACGATCAGTTTGGTCACGCGGCCTTTGACGGCGCCGCGGGCGGCGGTGGCTATTACGAGGGGAATGCTGCCGATTTCGGCGATATTTTCGGCGATCTCTTCGGAGACGGCGGCGGAATATTCGGTGATTTCTTTGGCGGCGGCAGGCGCTCAGCGCGGGCGGCGAATGAGCCTATGCGCGGTGCAAATGTGCGCAGCTCCGTGCGCCTGACCTTTGAGGAGGCGGTCTTTGGCTGTGAGAAGGAGATCACAGTCAATTTCAAGGAGACCTGCAGCTCCTGCGGCGGCAGCGGTGCGAAGGCGGGAACCAGTCCGGAGACCTGTCCCACCTGTAACGGGAAGGGAAAGATTGTACAGATGAGCCGCACGATGTTTGGAACCATGCAGAACGTGCAGACCTGTCCGAACTGCCATGGAGCGGGAAAGGTTGTGAAGGAGAAGTGCCCGGGCTGCAATGGAACCGGCTATAACCAGAAGCGTAAGACCTTCCGCGTGACCATTCCGGCCGGCATTGACAACGGCCTGTCCGTCCGTATGGCGGGCGGCGGTGAGCCGGGTGTGAACGGCGGTGAGCGGGGAGACCTTCTGGTGGAGTGCATTGTGAGTCCGCATCCCATCTTTAAGCGGCAGGAGACCACCATCTTTTCCACAGTGCCGATTTCCTTTGCGACGGCGGCACTCGGCGGTGCGATCCGCATCAGGACCGTGGACGGAGAGGTGGAGTATGAGGTAAAGGCGGGAACCCAGACGGATACGCGCGTGCGTCTGCGCGGCAAGGGCGTCCCCTCTCTCAGAAATAAAAACATCCGGGGCGATCACTATGTGACGCTTGTGGTGGATGTTCCGACCAGGCTCACGGCGGCGCAGAGAGAGGCGCTTCAGGGCTTTGCCGATGCGATGGACGGCAAGGAGAAGAAAAAGGGACTGTTTAAGTAAACTTGCGGCGCATCTCTCCTTCGGAGGTACGTCACATGGAGGCCTGCATTTCCGGAGAGGAGTGCAGGCCCTTTTGCTGCTCATCTGTTGGAGAGCAGTTCTTGCTGTCCGATCACTGTCGCGGTAGATTGATCAGTCCCGGGGAAAGCGCAGGGTTTCGGTGATTCTTGACAGAATACGAAGGGAATAGTATATTACAAGCGAACGATTAGTAAAATTATGAAAGAGTTTAGCTTTGTTTATGAGAGAGAGGAGGGGAGGGTATGACAATTCGGGAGCTGTCGAAGATCACCGGTTTTTCCCCTTCTGCAATCTCCATCGTGCTGAATGGAAAAAAAGGTGTGAGTGACGAGACCAGAGAGAAGATCCGGAAGGCACTGGAGAAATATGATTATCACCCGTCACCGAAGCGGGCGGCTGCGGAGCGGAACGTACTGGTGATGAAATACTATAAGAACGGCTTCTTTGTGGAGGAGAATCAGGGCTTCATTTCCATGATCATTGATGCGATCGAGGGACAGCTGCGCAAGGAAAATATCGGCATGACGCTCACGGTCATGAAGAGCGATCTCGAGCAGGGACTCAAAAACCTTGATTATGAGAAATATGCCGGTATGATCATGATCGGGACAGAGCTTCGCCGGGAGGAGTATCAGCTCATGGGGGATATCCGCATTCCTTTTGTGGTTGTGGATAACAATATTCCGAGTCACAGCTACAGCAGCGTGTGCATGAACAATTATGAAAATGTCCGCCTTGCGCTGCTTTATCTGAGGAAGTGCGGACACAGACAGATCGGTTTTCTCGGGAGCTCTATGGACACGGAAAATTTCCGGGAGCGCGAGGAGGCATTCCGGAAGCTGGTTCACGAGCTGGAATTAAGCTTTGACGAGCAGCACGACTATAAGCTGAATCCCACCATGATCGGCACGCACGACGATTTTCTGGCTCATCTTGAGGGTGATGTCACACTTCCCTCCGCCTTCTTTGCGGAAAATGATACCATTGCGCTGGGGGCCATGAAGGCGCTGAAGGAGAAGGGCTACAAGATTCCGCGCGATGTCTCGATCATCGGGTTTGATGATATTCCCTATGCCTCAATCAGCTCGCCGGCATTGACTACGGTTCATGTGCAGCGGAAGCTGATCGGCAGGCAGGCGGTGCTGCAGCTGCTGCAGCTCATCAGTGATCCGGGATTTTCTACTATGAAGACGGAGCTCACAGGGAGGCTGGTTGTGAGAGACAGTGTCAGGGTGCTGCCGCAGCCGTAGAGAGTCGAAAGTGCAGAGCGGCCGTAAAGCATTCCATATATCTATAATATAGCTTCGCAGACGGAATACATTCTGTCTGCGATTTTTTTTGCGCAGAAAACATTCCTACGTCCTCTGAAAATTAGATAAAAAAATAACGTAGTTTAGTAAATGGTAGAGGAGAGGCAATGGGGATTATGCACAAGTAAGTGGGGATAAAATTATACAAAGTGTAAGAAATATATATAAAATATTGACTTTGAATCAAAATAGGGTTAATGTTTAGTTGAACATTTCAGAACCAAAGCAAAAATGTTTACTAAACAAGGAGGAGAAGTATTATGAGGAAGTTTCGGAAATTAATGAGTACAGTACTTGCGGTTTCTATGGTCATCCCCATGCTTGTCGGCTGCGGAAGCTCCGGCGGCGGTGCGACTCCGGCTGCGACGACGGCGCAGGCAGAGGTCTCGAGCGAAGCTCAGGCAGAGACCCCCGAGGCGGCTGCTGCACAGAACCCGGTAGCGGGCAAAAAGGTGGCTTATGTCATGCTCCTGCCCTCCGCGACCATCTTCCAGATGTGGAAGGATTCCTGCCAGGATCTCTGCGATTCCCTCGGCGTGGATTTTGATTTCTTCTTCTGTGACGGCGATTTCAACAAGTGGCAGGATACCATCCGAACCTGCGCATCCGCGGGCTACGACGGACTGCTGCTGAGCCACGGAAACCAGGATGGCTCCTATGTCTTCTTGAAGGAGATCACAGAGCAGTATCCGGATCTGAAGATCGTGACCTTTGACACACAGTTCTACACCGATGGTCAGTACCAGAAGCTCCCGGGTGTAACCCAGATGTTCCAGCAGGACAAGTCTCTCGTGACCGTGCTCCTGGATCAGATGATCGAAAAGTACGGCGAAGGCGTCCGTCTCATCAAGGTCTGGAGAGGCCCGAACTTCAACAGCCCGTTTGACCGCCGCGAGGTAGGCTGGGCAGAGTACGAGGCTGCCGGAAAGATCAAGACCGTCGGCGAGATTCAGCCGCTTCAGGATTCCGTTGACTCCGCAAATACTGTCACCGCTGCGTACCTGCAGGGTGTGAAGCGCGAGGATGTGGATGGTGTGATCGCCTACTATGATATGTACGGTCAGGGCGTCTACAACGCTATTGCCGAGAACGACAATTTCAACGGTAAGAACGGCGAGGCCCTTCCCATGGCATCTGTCGATATCGATCCGGTGGATGTCACCAATATGCAGATGAGATCTGATATCTGGACCGCAGCGGGAACCACGGACTGGACGATGAACGGCGAGATCGGTATGCGCATTCTCATGCTCGAGCTGGCTGGTGAGTACGACAAGATCTACGATCCGGCGAGCAAGGAAGCAGGTGTTGATGTCGTAGAGGTTCCGGGAACTGCAATCAAGGCGAGCGAGCTGAAGGCAGAGTCCACCGTTGAGAATCTCGGCGAGATTGCGGGCGAGACTTATGGCAATATAGACTATCTCTCTGAGGCGGAGTGGATGCCGAAGGATCTGATTCACAAGTAAGAAATCCGCGCTGCGGCGCGTGGCGCTGCCGGAGCCGCAGACAGAGCTTTGAAAGAGGGAGGTATCGGGGAGCCGAGACCTCCCTCTGGTTTAAAAAGTGCAGAGAAAGCATGGAATAATATGGAAAAAATAAAGCTTGAGACAAGGAATATATCGATTGAATTTCCGGGGGTCAAGGCGCTGGATCAGGTGAACTTCAAGGTGGAAACCGGGGAGATACGGGCGGTGGTTGGTGCAAACGGCGCGGGCAAATCCACTCTGATGAAGATACTTGCGGGGGCAAATCCCCGCTACACCGGAGAGATATCGCTCGGCGGGAGAGCTGTGGAGATACGGACGCCGGTGGAGGCGAAGCGTCTCGGCATCCAGATCGTGTATCAGGAGGTCGATACCGCGCTCTATCCGACGCTCTCTGTGGCGGAAAATATTATCCAGAACGATATGGTCATGGGAAAAACCGGCTTCTTCATGAACTGGCAGAAGACCTATCAGGAGGGACGTGAGGCGCTGGAAAAGCTCCATATCAGCCGAGAGCAGATCGATGAGAGGGAGCTGGTGCAGAATCTCTCGCTCGCACAGAAACAGATGGTGCTCATCGCGAAGGCGATACGTGCGCGCTGCAATTTTCTTATACTGGACGAGCCGACCGCGCCGCTCAGCAGTCAGGAGACAGAGGAGCTCTTTCGTGTAGTCAGACATTTGCACGAGACGGAAAATGTAGCGATACTCTTTATCTCCCATCGTCTGAATGAGATTTTGGAGATCTGTGACAGCTACACGGTTATGCGAAACGGACAGATCATAGAGAGCAGGAATATTATAGAGCAGACCACAACAAAAGAAATTGTTGAAATGATGTTGGGCAGAAGCTTTGAGGAGAATCATAGAAGAGAGGCGGCTCATACCGGAGAGATACTCTTTGAGCTGGAGGGCTTCTCCGGAGCGGATGGAAGAATACGGGATATCTCCCTTTACGCGCGGCGTGGCGAGATCGTAGGTATCGCGGGACTGGTCGGCGCAGGCAAATCGGAGCTCTGCAAGACGATCTTCGGCGCATACAGAAGAACCGGCGGCAGTATGAAGCTGAAGGGCAGGGCCCTGAATATCCGGAATTCCTCGGATGCGGTAAAGCAGCGCATCGCGTTGGTTCCGGAAGAGAGGAGAAAAGAGGGCGTTCTGGTGCATGAGAATGTGAGCTTCAATCTCTCGGCGGCCTGCCTGTCCCGCTTCTGCACCGCCTCCTTTGTGAACCGCGGAAAGGTTTTGGAGAATGCGAGAAGCTATATCCGGGATCTCGGAATTGCAACACCGTCGGAGCGCCAGCTTGTCAAGAATCTCTCAGGCGGAAACCAGCAGAAGGTCGCGGTCGGAAAGTGGCTTGCGGCGGACTGTGATCTCTATATCTTTGACGAGCCCACGAAGGGGGTTGATGTCGGTGCGAAGCAGGATATCTTCCACCTGATCCAGAAGATTGCCGCGGAGGGCAATGCGGTGCTCTATGCGACCTGTGAGAACGCGGAGCTTCTCTCTCTGACCGATCGGATGTATGTGATGTACAACGGACAGATCCAGGCGGAGCTTGTGAGTGCAGAGACGAGCGAGGATGAAATCATGTACTATTCCGTCGGCGGAAAGCAAATAAAAGGAAAAGAACGACAGGAGATGCAGCTATGAAACAGAAGAAAAACACAGTAAAGTTTCTCGTGGACTGGGCCGCGGTCCTCGCTCTTCTGGTGTGCTTTGTGGTCTTCACGGCGATGAAGGGCAGCGCATTTTTTTCAGAGAGCAATATGGTCAATATTCTGAGAGCTATGGCGATCAATACGGTCTTTGGAATTGCAGCGACTGTAACCATGGCGCCGGACGGCTTTGATATGTCAGCGGGCACGCTTGCGAGCTGCTCTGCCTATGTTTTTGTTTCTGCATACCTGTGGTTCGGGCTCTCGCTTCCGATGTCCATACTCGTCTGCATTGTTGCGACGCTGATCATGTATCAGCTGACCATGTTCCTGATCCTGATCTGCAAGATTCCGGATATGCTTGCCACCTGTGCGCTGATGTTTGTGCATCAGGGGCTGGGGCAGTGGTATATCGGCGGCGGCGCAGTCTCCACAGGCATGAAGACGCCTTGGAACACAGCACCGGTCAGAACCGCGCTCTCAGAGTCTTTCTCGGCGATCGGAAGAGCTCCGTGGATCATCATTATCATGCTGGGCTGTGTGCTCACGGCCTACGTCTTTCTGAACTTCACGAAGCATGGACGCTATCTCTATGCGATGGGCGGGAACAAGGAGGCGGCAAAGCTCTCCGGCATCGACACGAAGAAGTACCGCTATCTCGCGGGTATGATCACTGCGGTTTTCATCGCGATCGGCGGTATACTGGTGGCTTCGCGAGGGAGCTCCGCGCAGGTGATGTGCTGTGACAACTATCTGATGCCCTCTCTCGCGGCGGTCTTCGTCGGAAGAACGGTGGGCGGCGCGGAGAAGCCGAACGCGCTCGGAACCATGATCGGCTCCATGCTGGTATCCACACTGGAGAACGGCCTTACCATCTGCGCAGTGCCGTTTTACGTGCTTCCGGCAGTGAAGGGAGCGGTGCTGGCACTGGCTCTGATTGCAGCATACGCGTACAAGAAGGAAAGTTGAAACAGAAGACAGCGAGTGAGAGTAAGCAAAGGAGGAATCAGGAAGTATGTCCAGATTTGACAGTTATTTTCAGATGGAAGCGAGCGATGTAAAGGAGTATACGCTTGAAAAGACAGGTTCCATGATAGCTTGGGATGAGGCGAGCATGGAAGTGATAGTCCCTGCGGAGCACGGCAACCTGAACTATGTCTACCGCGTGATGGACCGCAAGGGAAACTCTATTTTTGTGAAGCAGGCGGGAACAGAGACCCGTATATCGAAGGATATGAAGCCCTCAAAGGACAGAAACCGCCTTGAGGCAGAGATCATCACCCTGGAGGATAAATTCGCGCCGGGCATGGTGCCGCGCATCTATTTCTATGACACGGTGATGTGCGCCTGCGGCATGGAGGACTGCTCGGATTTTCAGGTGATGCGCCAAGCCATGCTGAAGCACGAGATCTACCCGCACTTTGCGGAGGACATCTCGGACTTTCTGGTGAACACACTGCTCTTAAGCAGCGATCTGGTCATGGATCACCGGGAGAAGAAGGAGCTCGTGGGACGGTTCATCTCTCCGGATCTCTGCGACATCACGGAGAAGCTGGTGCTCATGGAGCCCTACATGGATATTAATTGCAGAAACAATATCTATGCACCGAATGCGGACTTTGTACGCCGGGAGCTCTATGAGGACGAGACTCTGCAGCTCGAGGTTGCAAAGCTGAAATTTGGGTTCATGACAAATGCACAGGCACTCATTCAGGGGGACCTGCACACCGGATCCATATTCATCAGGGAGGGGGCGACGAAGGTCTTTGATTCGGAGTTTGGCACTTACGCGCCCATGGGCTACGACACGGGCAATGTCGTTGCAAACCTGATCTTTGCCTACGACAACGGTCTGGCGCACGGAAAGCGGGAGTTCTGTGACTGGATCCTCAAGTCGATCGAGAAGAGCATGGATCTCTTTATCGAGAAGTTTTGCCGGAAGTACGATGAGGCGGTCACGGAGCCCATGGCGAAGGTGCCGGGCTTTAAGGAGTGGTATCTCGCCGGGATACTCAGAGACACCGCGGGCTATGCGGGCACAGAGCTTCACCGGAGGACAGTCGGCATGGCGAATGTAGCCGATGTCACGGGGATCGAGGATGAACACGACCGCCTGATGGCGGAGCGCATCAACATCTACGCGGGCAAGGATTATATCCTGAATGCAGCGGAGTATCGCTGCGGGCGCGATTTTGTGGATGCAGTGCGCCGCGCGGAGCGGAAGGCAGCGGAAAGTCTCAGATGAGGAGGAAGGACGATGGATGCGGAACGTTTTTTTGACGAGCTACTCTCTGTAAGGATGAATGCCGACAGAACGGCAGTCGATATCATCGACCAGACCCTGCTGCCGGGAACCAGAAAGCGGATTTGTCTCTCCACAAGGGAGGAGATATGGGAGGCGATTAAAAAACTGAGGGTGCGCGGCGCACCGGCGATCGGTGTGTGTGCGGCCTGTGGCATAGCCTTGCTGGCATCGAAGATTGAGGCGGCGGACTACGCGCACTTTTTTGAAGAATTCAGGAAGGAGAAAGAGTATCTCGCGTCCTCAAGGCCGACAGCTGTGAATCTCTTCTGGGCACTGAACCGGATGGAGGACTGTGTCAAGAAGCATGAAGAAATGCCGCTGCGGGAGCTGTGTGAGCTGCTCTTCGCGGAGGCAGAGCGGATCCGGGAGGAGGATGTGCAGATCAGCAGAAGCATAGGGGAGATCGGCTTCCGGCTGCTGTCGGAACTGAAACAGAAGGGAAGGGAGATCGGAATTCTGACTCACTGCAATGCGGGCACGCTCGCCACGGCGAAGTACGGCACGGCGACTGCACCCATGTATGTCGCCCTGGAGCACGGCTGGGCCGGTCAGGAGATCCATGTCTACTGCGACGAGACCAGACCGCTCCTTCAGGGCGCGCGGCTCACAGCGCTTGAGCTGCACAGTGCAGGGATCAGAACCACTCTGCAGTGTGACAACATGGCCTCCATCCTCATGAAGTCCGGAAAGATTGATATTGTCTTTGTGGGCTGCGACCGTGTCGCGGCGAATGGCGATGCAGCGAATAAGATCGGCACCTCCGGCGTTGCGATCCTCGCGAAGCACTACGGGATTCCCTTCTATGTCTGTGCGCCGAGCTCCACGATTGACATGAGGACGCCGACGGGAGCGGAAATCCCGATCGAGATGAGGGATCCGGATGAGGTCACAGAGATGTGGTACCGGGAGCGCATGGCTCCGGATGGGGTGGATGTCTACAATCCTGCTTTTGATGTGACAGATCACGAGCTGATCACCGGTATCATCACTGAAAAGGGACTCTGCACCGCGCCTTATGGTGCAGCGTTCCGGCAGCTTGGAATGTGAGGGAAGCGCCTATGCTGAAAAACATACCGGACTGCATTTCGCCGGAGCTTTTGAAGGCGCTGCATGAGATGGGACACGGAGACCGCATTGTGATCGGAGATGCGAATTTTCCAGCGGCCTCTGTCGCGGCCGCAGAGCATCATACCAATATCCGCTGTGACGGACTGCGGGCGACGGAGCTTCTGGACGCGATTCTGAAGCTCCTGCCGCTGGACGATTTTGTGGAAAAGCCGGTGCTCATCATGGATAAGATGCCCATGCATGCGGAGCTCGAGACACCTGTATGGGATGCGTTTCGTGAGATTGTCAGGGAAAACGCACCGGAGATGGCGGATCGCATCGGTTTTCTGGATCGCTTTCAGTTCTATGAGGAGGCGAAGCAGGCTTACGCGGTCGTATCAACGACAGAAAAGGCATTTTATGCCTGTATCATACTGCAAAAGGGTTGTCTGTAGAGGCAGAGGAGGAAGACATGCTGGAAGAGCTGAAACAACAGGTGGTTGCGGTCGCAAAGGAGGCGGACCGCATCGGGATGTGCAAACACAAATCGGGAAATTTCAGTATGTATGATGCGGTGAGCGGCTATGTGGTCATCACGCCGAGCGGTGTCGCAAGAGAGCTGCTTACGCCGGACGATGTCTGTGTGCTGGATCTGGACGCGCGGGTTGTGGAGCGAAGGAGTGCGGCGAGACCTTCGAGCGAAGCGCTGATGCACCTCTATACCTACCGGGTGCGGCCGGAGATGCGGGCCATCGTCCACACCCACGCGCGCTACTCGACAGCCTTTGCGGTGATGAATAAGGAGATTCCGGCGATTGTCTATGAGAGCGCCTGCATCACAGGGGGCGGGGTCGTACCGGTGGCTCCCTACAGGAGACCGGGCACGGCAGAGCTGGCGGAGGTGGTGTCGGAGACACTGAAGAGAGTGGACTGCTGTCTGCTGCAGAGCCACGGAGCCATAGCAATCGGTACGGACATGGAGGAGGCCTTTCTGAAGGCACAGTATGTCGAGGAGGTCGCAGAGCTCTACTACCTCACGCTGACAGCCATGGGCGGAAAGGAGCCCACAGCGCTCCCGGCGGAGGAGCTTAAGAAGTGGGCCTATCCCAGTGAGATCAAACTATAAGAACGGAATATTTCCCATGAAAATACTGAACTTTGGATCCTTGAATATTGATTATGTATATAAAGTAGATCACTTCGTCAAAAAGGGGGAGACTCTCTCCTCTGAGGCACTGCACGTCTATTCCGGAGGAAAGGGGCTCAATCAGTCTGTGGCGCTCGGCAGGGCGGGCGCAGAGGTATATCACGCCGGAAAGATAGGGAAGGACGGAAGCTTTTTGCTCGAAGTGCTGCGGGAGGCCGGTGTACACACGGACTTTATACGGGTGACAGAGATGGAGCGCTCCGGGAATGCAATCATTCAGAACGATGCACAGGGAGACAACTGCATCCTGCTCTACGGTGGCGCCAACCTAGCTATCACGAGAGAGGAGGTTGATGAGACGCTCTCCGGCTTTTTTGCAGGAGATTACTGTGTGCTTCAGAATGAGATCAACGAGCTGCATTATATTGTGGAGAAGGCGCACGAGAGGGGCATGGTGATTGTCCTGAATCCCTCCCCCATGGATCAAAAGATCACGGCGCTTCCGCTTCAGCTTATTGACTGGTTTATTCTGAACGAGGTGGAGGCGGCGCAGCTCACGGAAAGACAGGCGTCGGACGGAGAGCTGCTGCTTGCAGAGCTCATGCGAAAGTTCCCGGAGGCGCATATCGTTCTGACTCTCGGGGAGGCGGGGGCCCTCTACGGCTATCGGGAGGAGCGCTTTTGTCAGGAAATCTACCGGACGGAGGTGGTGGATACGACGGCAGCCGGGGACACCTACACGGGTTATCTTCTCGCCGCCCTGCTTGCGGGAGAGACGGTGCAGCGGGCCATGGCTCTCGCCGCAAGGGCGGCTGCGATCACCGTATCGCGCCGGGGCGCAGCACCCGCGATCCCCCGCAGAGAGGAGCTGTGAGGCGGGGAAGGAACATGTTCTGCCTGGCAGCACGCAGACCTGAAAAGAAAACAGAGAAGACAGCCGTTCCGGACGATCCTGTTTCGTTCAGGGCGGCGCTGTCTTTTGCAGGCCTTTCAGCCCTTCGCATTGCAGGAAGCGTCGTCTTGTGTTACCATGATTCAGCAGAGAATACCGGCCTGTCGGCAGCATTACCCGCGTCCTTGTAAAAGGGGCAGTGGTATCTGCGCGGCAGGCCTTTTTTAGGAGCAGTCAGGAGCAGAACAGATGAAGTGGAAGAAGTATACGCTGAGCACGACGACGGCGGCGGTGGATCTCGTGAGCGCCGCGTTTTCGGAGCTTGGGATAGAGGGGATCGAAATAGAGGATCATGTGCCGCTCTCGGAGCAGGACACGAAGGGTATGTTCATTGACATACTGCCGGAGCTGCCGCCGGATGACGGGCGTGCGCGGGTCAGCTTCTATCTGGAGCCGGAGAGCGATACGGAAGAGATGCTTGTCCGTGTGCGGGAGAGCCTTGAGGAGCTGAGGCTGTTCACGGACATCGGCCCCGGAGAGATTTCGGAGAGCGAGACGGAGGACCGGGACTGGATCAACAACTGGAAGACCTTTTTTCATCCCTTCACGGTGGACGATATTCTGATTAAGCCGAGCTGGGAGCAGATTCCGGCCGGAGCGGAGGGGAAGACGCCCATCCAGATAGATCCGGGAACGGCGTTCGGGACGGGGGCGCATGAGACGACCCAGCTCTGCATACGTCAGCTCGCGAAGTATCTGAAAATCATGCGGGCGGCGGGAGTCCGGGACGGCATAGAGGTTCTGGATGTCGGGACGGGCAGCGGCATACTGGGAATCGCGGCACTGAAGCTCGGTGCAGCGCATGTCTTTGCGACAGATCTCGACGACAACGCGGTGGAGGCGGTCGGGGAGAACCTTCGGAGTAATGCGCTTACGGAGGCGCAGTTCCGGACAGTCTGCGGCAATCTGATCGACGATGCAGAGGTACAGGCGGCAGCGGGGGACGAGCGCTACGACATCGCGGTGGCAAATATACTGGCGCCGGTGATCATCGCGCTGCAGGGGGAGATTGCCCGTCACTTAAAGCACGGCGGCATCTTCATCACCTCGGGCATCATCGACACGAAAGAGGACGAGGTACGGGAAGCATTCGGCAGGAACCCGGAGTTTGAGCTGCTGGAGGTGAACCGTCAGGGCGAGTGGGTGAATATCACCGTGAGGAGAAGATAAGAGGTGTATCATTTTTTTGTTGCGCCGGAGCAGCTTTCGGAGTGGGAGGCCCGGATCACAGGGCCGGATGTGAATCATATTGTGAATGTGCTCCGCATGAAGGTCGGAGAGCGGCTGATGATCAGTGCGGGAGAGGACTGGGAGTATCTCTGTGAGATCCGGGCGCTGTCCCGTGAGGCGGTGGAGCTCACGGTGCTCGAGGAAAATGCGGATGTGCGGGAGCTTCCGGTGGAGATCACGCTGTATCAGGGACTGCCGAAGGGAGATAAGCTGGAGCTCATCATACAGAAGGCGGTGGAGCTCGGCGTGCGCCGGGTGGTTCCGGTGGAGACGAGGCGCTGTGTCGCGAAGCTTGACAAAAGGAAGGCGGAGGCGCGGGTGCGGCGCTGGCAGGCGATCGCAGAGAGTGCGGCGAAGCAGTCCGGGCGGAGAGTAATTCCGGAGGTGGCGCTGCCGCTCAGTTTCTCTGAGGCACTTAAGGAAGCAGAGGAGAGTGAGCTCTGCATGATTCCCTATGAGAAGGCGGAGGGAATGGAGGCGACCCGGGCGCTGATCTCCTCAGTAGAGCCGGGCGACCGTGTGGCGGTGATGATAGGGCCGGAGGGCGGCTTTGAGGAGAGCGAGATTCAGGAGGCACAGGAGCGGGGCTTTACGGCGCTGACGCTCGGAAAGCGCATACTTCGGACGGAGACTGCGGGGCTCGTGGTGCTCTCTCTTCTCATGGCGGAGACAGAGGGGCGCTGAGCGCGCCCGGCGGGATGTCCTGGCTGCGCGTTTTATCTGAGCTTATAGCGCGGCGGAAAGGTTTATATGCGTGAGATTTATTTTGACAATTCGGCGACAACCAGGGTGTCGGAGCGTGTGATGGAGCTGGTGGTGCGCACCATGCGGGAGGACTACGGAAATCCTTCGGCGAAGCACAGCATGGGTGTCCGTGCAGAGCGCTATGTGCGGGAGGCTGCGGAGCGGATCGCGAGGACTTTGAAGGTCTCGGCAAAGGAGATACTCTTCACCTCAGGAGGCACGGAGTCCGACAATATGGCGCTGATCGGCTGTGCGCTCGCAAATCAGCGGGCAGGCAGGCACATCATAACCACGGCGATCGAGCACCCGGCGGTGTATGAGCCGCTGCTTTTTCTGGAGGGACTGGGCTTTGAGGTGACGGTGCTTCCGGTGGATGAGAGGGGACATATCTCCCCTGCGCAGCTTAAGGAGGCGCTCCGGGAGGATACCATACTGGTCTCGGTCATGTATGTGAACAATGAGATCGGAGCGGTGGAACCGGTTCAGGAGCTCGCAGGGCTGGTGCATGAGAGAAAACCCGCGGCACTCTTTCACGTAGACGCCATTCAGGGCTACGGGAAGTACAGAATATATCCGAAGCGGCTCGGCATAGATCTCTTAAGCGTCAGCGGGCACAAGCTGCACGCGCCGAAGGGCGTCGGCTTTCTCTACATAGACAGCAGGGTGAAGATACGTCCGCTGTTATATGGCGGGGGGCAGCAGGGAGGGCTTCGCAGCGGGACGATCAACGTTCCGGGCATTGCCGGGCTGGGAGAAGCCGCAGTTGAGGCCTATGAGGATTTTGATGAGAAAATTGCGCATATGCGGGCGCTGAAGGACAGGATCACGGATGCGATGCTCGCCCTGCCGGGCGTCAGTGTGAATTCCGGGCGCGGCGAGGAGGGCGCGCCGCATATTGTCAGCATCTCGGTGGAGGATGTGCGCGCGGAGGTGCTGCTGCACGCTCTGGAGGAGCGGGGCATCTATGTGTCCAGCGGGTCGGCCTGCTCATCGAACCATCCGGGCATCTCGGGGACGCTGAAGGGCATAGGTCTCAGAGATAAGCTGCTGGATGCGACGATACGAGTGAGCCTCTGCGACACGAATACGGCAGAGGAAGCAGATGCCTTTGCAGAGGCAATGGCGGAGCTTGTGCCGACGCTGAGCCGGTTTACGAGAAGATGAAGGTTCAGGACAGTGGGGAACGAAGAGCATGGAATATAAGTCATTTTTAATCAAGTACGGAGAAATAGGCCTGAAGGGCAAGAACCGCTATAAGTTCGAGGATGCCCTGATTCAGCAGATATACACGGCGCTGAAGCCTGTCGAGGGGAACTTTTCGGTTGAGAAGCAGCACGGGCGCATCTATGTGGAGACGGAGGGGTATTTTGACTACGAGGACACAGTGGAGGCGCTGAAGCGTGTGTTCGGAATCGTGATGATATGTCCGATGCTGCGCTTTGCGGAGCGCGACTTTGAGACCATCGCGGCGCGCACCGTGCAGTTTATGCAGGACGTCTACGGGACGGAGGAGAGGAGCTTCAAGGTATTTACCCGGAGAATAGACAAGAGCTACCCGGGAACCTCCGAGAGCATCAGCGCAGAGCTCGGCGGCAGAATACTGGAGACATGCCCGAATTTACGGGTGGATGTCCACCATCCGGAGATCAGCCTGAATGTGGAGATACGGAACGAGGGCACAGGGATCTACTCCGTCCTCATTCCGGGGCCGGGCGGGATGCCGGTCGGAACAAACGGCAAGGCCATGCTGCTGCTCTCCGGCGGCATCGATTCCCCGGTGGCGGGCTATATGATCGCAAAGCGCGGCGTCATGCTGGAGGCGACCTATTTTCACGCGCCGCCCTATACCAGCGAGCGCGCAAAGCAGAAGGTTGTGGATCTCGCGCGGGAGGTGGCGCGCTACGCAGGTCCTGTCACGCTTCATATCGTGAATTTCACGGATATACAGCTCTATATCTATGAGAAGTGCCCGCATGAGGAGCTGACCATTATCATGCGCCGCTACATGATGCGCATTGCGGAGCGGCTCGCAGGGCGGAGCAAGTGCATGGCGCTCATCACAGGAGAGAGTATCGGGCAGGTGGCGAGTCAGACAGTGCCCTCCCTCGTGTCGACGAATGAGGTCTGCACACTTCCGGTATTCCGTCCGCTGATCGGCTTTGACAAGCAGGAGATCATAGAACGCGCGGTGCAGATCGGGACCTATGAGACCTCGATTGAGCCCTATGAGGACTGCTGCACCATCTTTGTTGCAAAGCACCCGGTGACAAAGCCGGACGCAGAGCGCATACGGAAGTCGGAGCTGAAGCTTTCGGAAAAGATAGATGAGATGGTCGAGGAGGCCATACGGACGGAGGAGAGAATTCGCTGTACGGCGGAGTGAGGAGCTGTCTCTGTCTGTTCGGAAGAGTTCAGAAAGCCGGATCAGAAATGAAGCTGAAAATAAAACAGGAGCTTCGCTCAAGGAAGCTCCTGCGTTTGGTATGGCTTTACGGACCGAGAAGTGCCGTATGCAAGCGACTCCGCCTGTCTGTCCCTTTGGAGGATCACTCCACGATATAGGGCTTCAGCGCCGTGAGTATATCGCTCTCCTCGGTATTGCCGTGGATATTCAGATCAATAGGCTTGGAGAGATCCAGACTGAAGATACCCATAATGGACTTCGCGTCGATCACATATCTGCCGGAGACAAGGTCGAAGTCCTCGTTGTAGCGCGCAATCGTATTTACAAAGGATTTGACCTTGTCGATGGAATTGAGAGAGATCTTGACGGTTTTCATAGAGAAGCGCCTCCTTAAAATATAATCTGCTTTGTCTATCATCGTAATTGGAAGCGGGGGCAAAGTCAAGCGAAGGAAAGGAAGAAATCATTTGAGAACGGCGGCATTTCATACCCTTGGCTGCAAGGTGAATACCTATGAGACAGAGGCCATGCAGCAGGCGCTGCTCAGGGCCGGCTATGAGCTTCGCTCCTTTGAGGAGCCCGCGGATGTCTATATCATCAACACCTGCTCTGTCACAAATATCGCGGACAGAAAGTCGCGGCAGATGCTGCACCGGGCGAAAAGCATGAACCCGGATGCGGTGGTGGTCGCAGCGGGCTGCTACGCGCAGGCGGCGGGCGGGAAGCTTAAGGAGGACACGGCGGTGGATCTCATCGTCGGAAATCACGAGAAGCGGGAGATAGCAGCACTGCTGGAGAGATATTTTGCCTCGCACGATGCTTCGCGTCTCTGTAAAACAGGAGGCCCCGAGGATTGCGATTTTCGCGCAGATGAAAAGGATCAGGACACGGGAAATGCGGATCGTGCTGCCTGCGTTGCAGTCGGAGATATTGCGGCGGTGCGCGCATACGATGATATCAGCGCGGACACAATGTCGGATCACACCCGTGCATTTCTGAAGATACAGGACGGCTGCAACCAGTTTTGCAGCTACTGTATCATTCCCTATGTGCGGGGGCGCGTGCGCTCAAGGGCCTTTCCGGAGCTCAAGGAGGAGGTGGAGCGCTTTGCGGCGCAGGGCTACAGGGAGCTCGTGCTGACCGGGATTCACCTCTCCTCCTACGGGCGGGATCTGGAGCGGATACAGTCCGCCGGAGAGCATGCAGAGAATCTTTCGGATGTCATCTGTCTTCTCGACCGGGTGGAGGGAATTGAGCGCATCCGAGTGGGCTCGCTGGAGCCGCAGATTGTCACGGAGGATTTTGTGCGGAGACTGGCGGGACTTCGGCACTTCTGTCCGCATTTTCATCTCTCGATGCAGAGCGGCTCGGATGCCGTGCTGCGGCGCATGAACCGGCACTACAGCACAGCGGAATTCCGGCGGGGGGTCGATACGATCCGCAGGGTCTTCCCTGATGCGGCGATCACAACGGACATCATTGCGGGTTTCCCCGGGGAGACGGAGGAGGAGTTTCAGGAGACGCTTGCCTTCACGGAGGAGATATGCTTTTACGAGACACATATCTTCCCCTACTCCCGCAGGGAGGGAACACGGGCGGCAGAGATGCCGGGACAGTGCACGCGGGCTGTGAAGGCGGCGCGTGCGGAGCAGCTCGCGGCGCTGAACCGGAGACACATGCGTGAATTTCGGGAGCGCCGCATAGGCCGCTGGGAGGAGATACTTGTGGAGGAGGTAGCAGAGCTGAACGGACGCCGCTATCTGCTCGGAAATACCAGAGAGTATGTCCGTATTGCGGCCCTGCTGCATGAAAACGAGACTGCTCCGGTGAATGCGCTCATATCCGGACAGGTCACGGGTTTTCTTACGGAGGAGCTGCTGGAGCTGCAGCGCTGAGGGGCTCCGATACTGGCTGCGGTTCTTACAAATCTCTGAATGGGGGATTTCCTCTTGCTGAATATCTTCTTTTCGTATAAAATAGGGAATAATTGAGAGGAATCATATCATGAACGAAAACTTGCACGATACCCAGTTCTTTCAGGCAATACAGGAAAATAAGATGGATGTAAGCCAGGTGCTTCGTCTGGTTTATGAAGCGCTGTCCGAGAAGGGCTACAATCCGGTGAATCAGATTGTCGGCTATGTGATGAGCGGAGATCCGACCTATATTACCAGCCACAAGAATGCGAGAAGTCTCATCATGAAGGTGGAGAGAGACGATATTCTTGAGGAGCTTTTGAGCTACTATATCGAGAACAAGTACGACGGCGGCAGGTAATACCGCCGTCGGCTGTTTTGCGTTTTTAAGTTTAGATGTGATAGAAAGCCGCGTGAAGGACCGTTATGGGCTCGGTCATCAATCGAATCTGGCACCTCTGAGACTGATACAGGAATATTCCGTATCAGCGCTTTTTGTTGTATGATTTTACAGTTTTCAGAAAGAGGCGAGGGTTTATCAGTGTTAATGGGTCTGGACTACGGATCGAAGACGGTAGGCGTCGCATTCAGCGACGCCCTGTACTTAACGGCACAGCCGGCGGAGACCATATGGAGAACTTCGGAATCGAAGCTCAGAAGAACCTGTTCCCGCATTGAGGAGCTCGTGCAGGAGCGGGGTGTCACCCGCATCGTGCTGGGGCGTCCGTGCCATATGGACGGGAGTGCCGGTGAGCGCGTGGAGCGCTGTGAGCACTTTCGGGAGATGCTCATCCGAAGAACCGGGCTGCCGGTGGAGTGGCAGGATGAGCGTCTTACGACTGTGGCGGCGGATGAGATACTCTCGGAGAGCGGTGTGCCGCGCGAGGAGAGAAAGAAGTATATAGATCAGGTCGCAGCGAGCCTGATTTTAAAGGAATATATGGACGCTCACCCGGAATGCAGGTGAGCGCGGAAAGGAAGAGGATGGAGAAAGGGAGAGAAGAGGAGCTCATGGCGGCCCCGGAGCAGGCGCGAATCACTGTTGCAGATCAGGACGGGGGCGAAGTGGAGCTCTACGTTCTGGAGGAGACGAAAATTAACGGGATGTATTATCTCCTCGCGGCGGAAGGCGCCGAGGGGGATGGTGCGTGTTATATCCTAAAGGATGTCTCGGGCCCGGAGGAAAGAGAAGCAGTCTATGAGTTTGTGGAGGACGATGCCGAGGCGGACTACATGCTTCGCATCTTTCAGGAGCTGATGAGTGATTCCGGTGTAGAGCTTATATGAGCAGAGAGGATATCTGTCTGTTCCGACAGCATAGAGCGGGTTGGAAGACAGAAGCTGATAAAACAACAGAACCATGCCGCATACAGGCTTAAGGTTCGTATGAGAGGAGTTTTAATTTGAGTGAGAATGAAAGAAATCCGCTGAACGCGATCAGAAAGCTGAAGGAGCTGAGCCGCAACCTGAGCCAGGAGGCACAGGGCGGCAGGAAAGATGGCGCACAGAAGGAGAATGCAGGAAAGACGACTGCGCGAAGGAGCAGTGCAAGGAAGGAAACAGGCGCACAGGAAACTGTGAAGAAGGAGAGTGCCGGGAAAAACAGCGCGGGAAGGAGCGCGGGCAGAAAGAACAGTATGCCGCGGAAGGAAAGCGTGAAAAAAGAGAGCCCCGTAAAAGGGGAGCAGAAGAAGGAGAGTGTGTCAAAGACCTCCCGCAGAAGACCGCACGCCGCAGAGGTGAAGGAGAGCACAAAGACAAAGGAGAGTACAAAGGCGAAGGAGAGCAGCCGCAGTACGGGGAGCCGCAGCGGTGTACGCCGCTCCGCAAAAAAAACGCTCGGTCCTCTGGCAGCCATGCTGGAGCACGCGAAGCTCCCGAAGGCACGCGTCATCCGCTCCAGCGCGGAGGGCAGGGTGAAGATCATCCCGCTCGGCGGCCTCGAGCAGATCGGCATGAATATTACGGCCTTTGAGTGCAATGATACCATCATCGTTGTGGACTGCGGCATTGCCTTTCCGAGTGAGGATATGCTGGGTATTGACTGTGTGATTCCGGATGTGAGCTACCTGAAGGAGAATATCTCGAAGGTAAAGGGCTTTGTCATCACCCATGGACACGAGGATCATATCGGCGCGCTGCCCTATATTCTGAAGGAGCTGAATGTTCCGGTGTACTCCACGCGACTCACCATCGCACTGATCCGGCATAAGCTGGAGGAGCACAGACTGCTCGATTCCGCGAAGCTCTTCGTGGTAAAGCACGGCGATACGGTGCCCTTCGGTGATTTTAATGTGGAGTTTATCAAGACGAATCACTCTATTTCCGACAGCTCGGCGCTTGCGATCTTCAGCCCGGCAGGTGTCATTTTCCACACCGGCGATTTCAAGATCGACTACACGCCCGTGTTCGGTGAGGCTGCGGATCTGCAGCGCATGGCAGAGCTCGGAAAGCAGGGAGTGCTGGCGCTGCTCTGCGACAGCACTAACGCAATACGCCCGGGCTTTACGATGTCGGAGCGCACGGTCGGCAGAACCTTCGACCTGATATTCTCCGAGCACAAGGAGAATCGTATTATCGTCGCGACCTTTGCTTCAAACGTGGATCGCGTGCAGCAGGTGATCAATTCTGCCTACAGGTACGGCCGCAAGGTGGTGGTTGAAGGCCGCTCCATGGTAAATGTCATCGGCATCGCCAATGAGCTCGGCTATATTCAGATCCCGGAGGGGACGTTGATCGACATTGAGCAGCTGAAGAACTATCCGCAGGAGAAGACCGTTCTCATCACGACGGGCAGTCAGGGAGAGAGCATGGCTGCGCTCTCCAGAATGGCCAGCGGCATGCACAGAAAGGTCTCGATCTCACCTTCGGATGTGGTTGTGATGAGCTCTCACCCCATCCCCGGCAATGAGAAGGCCGTGGACAAGGTGATCAACGAGCTCTCCATCAAGGGGGCGGAGGTCATATTTCAGGACACGCATGTATCCGGACACGCCTGCGCAGAGGAGATCAAGCTCATGTACTCCCTGCTCAGGCCGAAGTTTGCGCTGCCGGTGCACGGTGAGTACCGTCACAGAAAGGCACAGGTGGAGATCGCGGCGGCGGTCGGCGTGCCGAAAGAGAATATACTCTTTATGTCCACGGGTGATGTCGTTGAGATCAGTGAGAACAGCTGTCGCATCGCAGGGCATGTGCAGGCAGGCGGCATCATGGTGGACGGGCTCGGTGTCGGAGACGTGGGCAATGTCGTCCTGAGAGATAGACAAAACCTCGCGCAGAATGGTATCATGATCGTGACAATGGCGCTGGAGCGCGGTTCGAACCAGCTGGTCTCCGGGCCGGAGATTGTCTCCAGAGGCTTTGTCTATGTGAAGGATTCGGAGGAGCTGATGGCAGGCGCGCGAGATATCGCTGCTGCCGCAGTGCGCGACAGTCTCAGCGCCGGTGTTCACGACTGGAGCAAGCTGAAGAACGCGGTGCGGGACGAGCTGAGCGATTTCTTCTGGAAGAAGATGAAGCGGAATCCGGTGATACTGCCCATCATTCTCGGGGTTCATTGAGAAGCAGGCAGCCTTTGGAGGGGAAGAAGCTCTCACGGAGCGTACTATCAAGGCCGCACAGCTTTGAAACGGAGCAGAGCTTATGAATCGAAATGCCGAAAAACTGAACAGCTTCTCATCCGGTCTCATCGGGCTTGCAGTGCGGGTCCTGGTTGCGGCCGGACTGCTTCTGGTTCTGGCGCGCGGCATGGCGGTAGCGTATCGCTTCGGCTACAGCGCATTTTATGAGCAGGGGAAGGATGCTCCTCCCGGAAAGAACATCTATGTGACGATTCCTGAGGGCATGGATCTCTGGGAGGCCTCAGAGCTGCTTTTGAAGCGCGGTGTTGCGGACAATGTCTGGGCGCTGCGCCTGCAGGCACTGTTCTTTGATCTTGAGGTACAGCCGGGGCATTACCAGCTGAACAGCTCGGAGACAGCGGAGGAGTTGCTCCGTCAGCTCGATGCAGGCCCGGAGACAGCGGAGGAGACAGATAAGAAATGATTGTTGCGCCTGAAATTACGGCCTATCTTGATTCGCTTGAGCCGGGAAATGCTGCATGGCTGGAGGCACTGCGCCGGGAGGCGGAGACAGCGGAGGTTCCTGTGCTCCGGCGGAATACGGAGCGCTTTTTAAAGATGCTGCTTCTCATTCTGAAGCCGCAGGAGCTTTTGGAGGTCGGAACGGCGGTGGGATATTCTGCCCTTGTTATGGCCTCAGTGCTCCCGGAGAATGCGCACATCACGACGATAGAGAGCTGGGCGCCGCGCATCGAGGCCGCGCAGCGGAACATAAGCCGCAGTGTCTATCGGGAGAGGATTACGCTTCTTCCCGGCGACGCCGGCGAAATCCTTCCCGGACTTCCGGCGGAACGATATTCCTTTGTGTTTATGGATGCGGCAAAAGGGCAGTATTTGAACTGGCTGCCGCATCTTTTAAAATGTCTGAGACCCGGCGGCATTATCCTCTCGGATAATGTATTGCAGGAGGGGAGCATCGCGTATTCCCGTTTTGCCCTGCCGCGCCGCGACAGAACCATACACGCCCGCATGAGGGAATATCTCTACGTTCTGACGCACACGGAGGGACTGGAGACGAGCATATTGCCGGGCGGGGACGGAATTGCACTGACGCTGAAGCGCGCCGGGGCAGAGTGAGAGAAAGGAAGCTTATGCGAGAAAAAAGACCGGAGCTTCTGCTCCCGGCGGGCAGTCTTAAAGTGCTGAGGACTGCGCTGGACTACGGAGCGGACGCGGTTTATATCGGCGGGGAGGCCTTCGGTCTCCGTGCCATGGCGAAGAACTTTTCGCCGGAGGAGATGGCGGAGGGCATACGCTACGCACATGAGCGGGGAAAGAAGGTCTATGTGACCGCAAATATACTTGCGCACAATGACGATCTCACAGCGGCGGAGCACTATTTTGAGGAGCTTAAGGAGATGCAGCCGGATGCGCTCATCGTCTCCGATCCGGCGCTCTTCATGCTGGCAAAGCGCATATGTCCGGACACGGAGCTCCATGTGAGCACACAGGCGAACAATACGAATTACGGAAGCTTTCTCTTCTGGCGGGAGCTCGGTGCAAAGCGCGTCGTGACGGCGCGGGAGCTCTCTCTCAGGGAGATTGCGGATATTCGGAGACACATTCCGGAAGAGATGGAGATTGAGACCTTCGTGCACGGTGCGATGTGCATCTCCTACTCGGGGCGCTGCCTCTTAAGCAGCTTTCTCTCCGGACGGGATGCGAACCGCGGAGCCTGTACCCACCCCTGTCGCTGGCAGTACGCGGTGGTGGAGGAGAAGCGCCCGGGGCAGTATATGCCGGTGTATGAAAATGAGCGGGGGACCTTCATCTTCAATTCCAGGGATCTCTGCATGATAGAGCATATTCCGGAGCTCATAGAGGCCGGGATAGACAGCTTCAAGATTGAGGGGCGCATGAAGACGGAGCTCTACGTCGCGGTCAATGCGCGCGCCTACCGACGGGCGATTGATGATTATTTGAAGGATCCCGCACTCTATGCGTCGCATCTTGAGGAGTACAGGCGAGAGATCGGAAAATGCACCTACCGGGAGTTCACGACCGGCTTCTTTTTTGGCAGACCCTCGGAGGACGCGCAGATCTACGAGAACAATACCTACACGCGGAGCTACACTTATCTGGGAACCGTGGAGCGCCTGGACAAACAGGGGCGCGCCTGCTTCCGGCAGAAAAATAAGTTTTCGGTCGGCGACAGGATAGAAATCATGAAGAAGGACGGGAGCGATGTGATCTCAGAGGTGCTCTCGATCGAGAACGACGAGGGCATGCGGGAGGAGAGCGCGCCGCATCCGCTGGAGTCGCTGCATGTGGAGCTGTGTCCGGCAGCGGAGCCCGGAGAGCTGCTGCGTGTGGAGACTGCAGAGCTGAAGTAAGGAGCGGATACATGAGTGTATTTTTCACCGCGGGCTTTCTTCTGTGCCTCGGTTACTGGATCGTTGCGACGATCTATGCGGGTCAGTTTCTGGCGCAGAGTCAGATCTGGCTCTGCTTTGCGTTTCTCTCGCTCTGCAATGCGGCGGTGGCCTGGGGTTACAGGCATGAGTGGAGACAGATTCCGCTCTGGCTTGTCACGGCGGTACATACGGCGACCTTCTCTCTCGCGGCGGTATTGATCGCGGCAGGCGTATGCATCGCCTCCGGGATGCATCCCGGGGAGCCTGTGAATCCGGAGTATGTGATCGTCCTCGGCGCGCAGGTGAGACCGGACGGCACGATCTCACGCTCACTGAAGCGGCGGTTGGACCGCACGCTCGCCTATGCGGAACAGAATCCGCAGACCAGTTTTGTGCTCTCGGGCGGGCAAGACGTTTCCTCGCTCCGCTCGGAGGCAGAGGTGATGGCAGATTATCTCTGCGAAAACGGTCTTAAGGCAGAGCGCCTGCTTCTGGAGATACAGTCAAAGAATACCTTTGAAAATATCAGCTACAGCCGTGCGTTGATCCGCCGCGTCCGCGGGGAGGCGGAGGAGAGCGAGTCCCGGGCGGCTTTTGTGAGCCCGGTGCAGGGAATGGAGATCCTGAGCGCAGAGTCGAGACCGGTGCGCATCGCCGTGCTGAGCTCCGACTATCATCTGTATCGCGCAATGCATATTGCCAAAAAACAGTCACAGCAGCAAATTTATGGGATACCCGTGGCCACAGATCTGGTACTCTTCCCGCATTTTATGCTGCGGGAGTGCGCGGCGCTCTTAAAGGACAAGTTCCTGGGTAGGCTGTGAGTAAAGCGGCGGGGCTTTGAAACACTCTGAGCTTTATCGTTGCCGGGAGAGCTCCGGCAGACAGAAGGGAAGCAGGATCCGGGAAACTGCGGATCGCACGCTGCTTTCCATGATACCGGCCGATGGGATTATACCGTCGGCATAAAGACGCGATCACACAGAAAGGAAGACTTATGGCAGAAATTCGGAATCGCAGCGAAAGAACAGCGGCACTGAAGACATTACCCGCGTACACATATTTAAAGGAGACGGATATCCCGGAGATCGGTGCAGTCGCGGTCAGTATGGAACACAGAAGAACGGGAGCGCGGGTGTTCCTGCTGCTCTCCGACGACAACAACAAGGTCTTCACGATCGGCTTTCGCACGCCTTCCCGCGACTCCACGGGCGTTGCCCACATTGTGGAGCACACCGTGCTCTGCGGCTCGGAGAAGTATCCTGCGAAGGATCCCTTTGTGGAGCTCGTGAAGGGCTCGCTCAACACCTTTCTGAACGCGATGACCTATCCGGATAAGACGCTCTATCCTGTCGCAAGCTGCAATGACACGGATTTTCATAATCTCATGGACGTGTATCTGGATGCGGTGTTTCATCCGAGACTCTATCAGGAGAAGAAGATATTCCTGCAGGAGGGCTGGCATTACGAGGCGGAGAGCGCGGACGGCCCGCTGAGCTACAACGGCGTTGTCTACAATGAGATGAAGGGGGTGTATTCCTCTGTGGACGGCGTGATGGAGCGCGCGGTGAATGAGGCGCTCTTTCCGGGACATCCCTATGCGGAGGAGTCCGGAGGAGACCCGGACTGCATCCCGGAGCTGAGCTATGAGTCTTATCTGGATTTCCACAGCCGCTACTATCATCCGACGAATTCTTTTATTTACCTCTACGGAAACACGGATATGGCGGAGCGGCTGGACTACATGGACCGGGAGTACCTCTCGAAGTATGAGAGGCGTCCGCTGGATTCGGAGCTGAAGCTCCCCGCGCCGCTCAGGGCACCGGTGGAAAAGCTGTTTGAATATTCCATCGCGGAGAGCGAGTCAGAGGATCATGCGGCTTATTTCTCCCTCAATATGCGCGTCGGCGGTGAGCTGGATCCGCTGCTCTGCAACGCGTTTCAGGCGCTGGAATATGTGCTGCTTGAGGTTCCGGGGGCGCCGCTGCACGATGCGCTCATTCAGGCAGGCATCGGTGAGGATGTGTACGGCGGCTACAGCTATGGAATACGCGAGCCTTATTTTGCTGTGAACGCAAAGCATGTTGCGCTGGATCAGAAGGAGCAGTTTCTCGCTGTGGTGCGGGATACCCTGCGGGCTCTTGCCGGGGGAGCGCTGGATCACAAAATGGTAAAGGCTGCGCTGAATTCTGCGGAATTTCGGGCAAGGGAGGCAGATTTCGGCTCCTATCCGAAGGGACTGATATATGGAATTGAGAGTTTCAACAGCTGGCTCTATGACGCGGATCCCTGCATGCACCTTCGCTTTGACGGGCTGTTTTCTGAGCTTAGGAAGAAGGTCGATGAGGATTTCTTTGAGGGGATCATCAGGGACTATCTGCTGGACAACCCGAATGAGGCGCTGGTCATACTGAAGCCGGTCAGCGGGCTCACGGCAAAGCAGGAGGAGAAAAGAAACGAGAAGCTCCGGGAGATCGCGGCACAGATGAGCCGGGAGGAGAGGGAGCGCATTGTCTGGGAGACACGGGAGCTGAAGGCCTATCAGAGTGAGCCCTCGAAGCAGGAGGATCTCTTAAGGATTCCGCTGCTTAAGCGGGGAGATATTGACCGCGGCGCTGAGAAGCTGAACTTTAAGACCGAGGAGATCGCGGGACTCCCTGTCGTCTGGACGGAGGTCTTCACCTCCGGTATTGTCTACCTGCGTCTTGATTTTGACTGCGGAAGTCTGTCGCTCAGTGAGCTCTCCTCTCTTGCACTCCTGCGCGACGTGCTGGGCTATATGGACACGGAGAGTCACAGCTACAGTGAGCTCTCCACGCTGATCAATTTAAACAGCGGCGGCATCGGCTTTGGCATGGAGAGTTATCCGGATCTTCTAAGTGCAGGGAAGAACAGCTCTCTCTTTTTTGCGAGCGGAAAGGCACTTGCAGAGAAGGTGGATTTTCTGTTGAAGACCATGCGGGAAATGCTTCTTGGTACAAGCTTTGCGGACGGGAAGCGCCTTAGGGACAACTTAAATGAGGTAAAGGCGGGTCTTAAGGACAAGCTGACCTCGGCGGGACATGTGATGGCACTGATTCGCGCGGGAGCCTGCCTCTCCGCAGACGCGGCCTTTGGAGACGCGACGCGGGGCATTGCGTATTTTAAGCATCTGGAGCAGCTTGCAGCGATGGATGACGCCGAGACGGCACGGATTGCAGAGACGCTTGAGGAGCTCGCAGCGCGCATCTTTACGGCGGACAATATCACGGTGCATTTAAGCTGTGACGCAGAGGGCTATGCCGCAGTGCGCAGGGCACTGGAGGGGTATCGTGAGAGCTTTCCGGCAGGTGCAAAGCGTCCGCAGCGCTTTTTGTGGAAGCGCGATGTGCGGCGCGAGGGCTTTTCCACTGCGTCCCAGGTGAACTATGTGGCACGCAGCGGAAACTTTAAGGAGCACGGCTTCGCGTACACGGGAGCGCTGCGCGTGCTGAAGCTGCTGCTGAGCTATGATTATCTCTGGAACAATATTCGGGTGCTCGGCGGCGCATACGGCTGTGCAGCGAGCTTTGGGCGCAGCGGGAGCGCGGGCTTTGCCTCTTATCGAGATCCGAAGCTTTTGGAGACGGACCGGATCTATGACGGAATCGCAGAATTTGCAGAGCAGTTCACCGCGGATGAGCGCGAGATGACAAAGAGTATCATCGGAACCATCGCGGAGCTCGACAGTCCGCTCACACCCAAGCAGGCAGGACTGCGCGGCCTGTCTGCATATTATTCACATGTGACAGACGAGGATCTTCAGAGGGAGAGAGACGAGATCCTGAATGCAGAGCCTGCGGATATCCGCGCGCTGGCGCCGCTCCTTCGCGCCGTGCTGTCTGACGGCGCAAAGTGTGTGATTGGAAACGAGAGCCAGCTTCGGAAGGAGGAGCAGGCATTCACAGAAGTAAAGCCGCTGTTTCAGGCGCAGAAGGAAGAGAGATGAAGTCAGGATTTGTAGCCCTGATCGGGCGCCCGAATGTGGGGAAGTCGACGCTGATGAATCACCTGATTGGTCAGAAGATCGCTATCACCTCCGAGAAGGCACAGACTACCAGAAGTCAGATACGCACGGTGTACACAGATGCACGCGGTCAGATAGTCTTTGAGGATACGCCGGGGATGACCCGCGCGAAGAACAAGCTCGGGCGCTTCATGGTGGACGTGGCAGAGAAGACAATAGAGGAGGCGGATGTGCTGCTCTGGATCGTTGATGCCACAGAGTATATTGGTGCGGCAGAGACAGAGATCGCGGAGAAACTGAAGAAAAATCACCGGCCACTGGTGCTGGTTGTCAATAAGACGGACAAAGTGAAGGACAGAAAGGCGCTGGCGGAGAGCATAGAAAAGTATCAGAGCTTTGCGAGGCCCAAAGAGCTTGTGGCGGTCTCCGCTCTCCGGAGCGAGAATCTGGAGCTTTTGCTGGACACTCTGTATCAGCTTCTGCCGGAGGGACCGATGTTCTATGATGAGGACACGGTCACGGAGGAGCCAATGCGGGATATCGCTGCGGAGCTCATCAGGGAACAGGCGCTGCGTCTTCTGCGGGACGAGGTTCCGCACGGCATCGCGGTCACAGTGGAGCGGATGAAGGAACGGGAGGACGGAATCATAGATCTGGACGCGAATATCGTCTGCGAGAGGGAGTCCCACAAGGGAATGATTATCGGCAGAGGCGGTCAGATGCTGAAGCGCATCGGGACAGGGGCGCGCATTGCGATAGAGGAGCTGACGGAGGCAAAGGTGAATCTGAAGCTCTGGGTCAAGGTGCGAAAGGAGTGGCGTGACAATGACACGCAGCTTAAGTCCTTCGGTTATGATATGAGGAGTCTTAGGAAATAAGGCGCATACGGATGAGCAGCTGTTTTTCAAGAGGTCGGGAGAGGCATGAGGAACGGAGTGATTGAGGTCACCGGTATGGTGCTGAGTGTTATGCCGGTCGGGGAGCGGGACCGAAGAGTCGCGCTCCTTACGCTGGAGCAGGGGAAGCTCTCCTTCTTTGCCCGCGGTGCAGGAAGGCCGGGCAGCCCCTTTATGGGGGTGACCCGGCCCTTTGCATATGGAAAGTTCAGTCTGTTTCAGGGACGTGACAGCTATACGTTGGAGGGCGCAGAGATCGCAAATTACTTTGAGTCGCTCACGCTGGACGTGGAGAGCACCTGCTACGGAACCTATTTTCTGGAGCTGATGGATTACTACAACAGGGAGTATGCGCCGGAACCGCGCTACTTAAAGCTCCTGTACTTCAGTCTCCTCGCACTGCAAAAGCCCGCTCTCCCGAGGGAACTGACGCGCCGCATCTTTGAGCTTCGCAGCATGGTCACGGACGGAAGCTATGACCCGGAACCGCCGCTGAGGAGCGGGGAGGGCTGCGCCTATACCTGGCACTATATCTGCACTGCGCCGCTGGAGAAGCTCTATACCTTTGCCATAAGTGAGGAGAGTCTCGCAGAGCTCGGCGAAAACGTGGACGCCTCGCTCCATCGCTATGTGGACAGGACGCTCCATTCGCTGGAGATACTGAAGCTTCTGTGAGAGGAAATTAAAAATTGTCATATTCAACATTCTAAACATTCAGCTTTTTGTAAATATCCCCTCTTAATCCTATATCAAAGAGATAGATGATAGATCAATCATTCACATTCATGATCTATCACGCAAAAACAGCCCTGTAATCACCTATGCGCAATTGAAAAATATCATCAAAGCTTTTAGAATAAAACCTCGAAAGAAGAGGGGACGATGCTACAAAATAAAAAAACGGAGACCCTGAAAATTCAAGGTTTCCGCTCTCTGTTCAGAGCTGATGACGGGAATCGGACCCGTGACCTCCGCACTACCAATGCGACGCACTACCGACTGTGCTACATCAGCTTTGTGCCAAATCGAGATTGCTCTCAATCAAGCTTTGGTAGAATACCATAGTGCTGTTGCTTTGTCAATTGTTTTATATAATTTCTGATGTAATAATGCTGTAAGAATTTCTTCATTGACTTCCCTGTCCGGGACTTTTATACTAAATGTTACCGAATCATTCCATAAATATTAAAATGTTACTAAAAGATTTCTGACATCATTCCGGAGGACGCGATGAAGAAAAGATATTTTAAACCCTGCGCCGCAGCTTTTCTTTCAGCCTGCATTGCGTTTTCTGCGGCGATGCCTGTGCTGGCAGCCAGGGAGCAGGTCGGCGGAGCTCCGGTGTCGGAGAGTTCAGAGAGCCCTGTACAGGAGATAGCTGCGCAAAAAAGCGCGGAAGCAGTGGGAGTGGTACCTGTGCTGGCGGTAGAGACAGCAGCCGCACCTGCGGAGCCTTCAAAAGCTGAGATACCGGAAGCCCCGGCGGAGCAGAAGGCAGCGGAAGTAAAGATGGTACAGGCTGAGGTGAAGGCAGCTTCGACGGAGAAGCTGCGGACAGAGCTTCAGACGACAGAAAAAGAGCTGCTGAAGCTTGCTGACAATTCCGCTGTGCTCACAGATGAGGAGCAGGCCGCCCGCGATCAGGTGACCGGTCCCGGAGTTGCATCGGTACAGGCAGGAAACAGCGGCGTCCGGGAGCCGGTGGTTCACAATCGTCCGGTCAATTCAGGAAAGGCGCTTACAACGGACTGGAGTCAGGTCAGTGAGCTGAGAAAAGAGATTGTTGATTATGCAAGGCAGTTTGAGGGCGGTGTTTATACTTACGGCGGAATTACACCGGAGTCCGGCTTTGACTGCTCCGGACTGGTGCTCTATGTGATGAAGCAGGCGGCAGGGATCTCTCTCTACCACCAGTCGGCAGCACAGGCGAAGAGCGGTGTCAGCGTGAGTGAGGATGAGATGCGTCCCGGCGATATTATTGCCTACGACGGAAGTCCAAAGGATGGCGTTGTGAATCATATCTCGATCTACATGGGAGATGGACAGGCCATTCATGCAGTCGGAAGCGGCAAGGGGATTCGCATCACACCCTGGGACTATGCGCCCGCGCTGGATATCCGAAATGTACTGGGCGACTGAGGTACAGAACTGATAGAGTGAAGGGCTCTCCTTCGCACTATGCTGCGGATGGGAGCATAGCCCCTGTTCTGAGACAGGAACGGACTGAACACAGAGATAAGGAGCGGTACTGCGGGTCTTCTTCTTGCAGTGACCGCTCTTTTCGTTTATGATAAATGCTACTGTGTATACTTGGCGGAATGAGGAGAAAATGAAAACATACAAGCTGACGGCGCCCTGTCACTTTGGTCTGGAGGCCGTTCTGAAGAGAGAGATCACGGAGCTCGGCTATGATGTGAGCGCCACGGACAATGGAAAGGTAAGCTTCATCGGGGATGCAGAGGCGATTGCACGTGCCAATATCTGGCTGCGCACGGCGGAGCGTGTGCTGCTGGAGGTCGGGAGCTTTCGCGCGACGACCTACGACGAGCTGTTTGAGGGGACTGCGGCGCTGCCGTGGAGCGAGCTGATCCCGAGGGATGGGAAGTTTTGGGTCACCAAGGCGACCTCGATCAACAGCAAGCTTTTCTCGCCCTCTGATATTCAGTCTATCATGAAAAAGGCAATGGTTCGCAGTATGGGGCGGCGTTACGGGCTCACGCAGTTTGCGGAGAGTGGGGAGAGCTATCCGGTGCGCGCCTTTCTCCATAATGATATCGTGACAGTCGCGCTGGATACGAGCGGCGCCTCGCTTCATAAGCGCGGTTACAGGACGGAGACTGCGAAGGCTCCGATCACCGAGACGCTGGCGGCTGCACTGCTTAAGCTGACCCCATGGCACAGCGACCGCATTCTGGTAGATCCGTTTTGCGGGAGCGGAACCTTTCCCATTGAGGCAGCCATGATGGCGGCAAATATGGCTCCAGGCATGAATCGTGAGTTTCTGTCTCAGAGCTGGGAACAGCTGATTCCAAAGAAGTGCTGGTACGATGCGCTGGATGAGGCCAATGAGCTGTTGAAGTTAGAAGTGGAGACGGATATTCAGGGCTACGATATCGATCCGTCTGTGATTCGCAGTGCGAAGATCAATGCAGAGCAGGCGGGAGTCGGGCAGCTCATTCACTTCCAGCAGAGGTCGGTCGCAGAGCTGTCGCACGCAAAAAAATATGGCTTTTTGGTTACAAACCCGCCCTATGGTGAGCGCCTGAAGAACGACGAGGGGCTGGAGCTTCTGTACCGGACGCTCGGAGAGCGCTACCTTGCGCTGGAGGACTGGTCGCTGTACATGATTACCTCCTTTCCGGGGGCGGAGCAGTGCATCGGCCGCAGGGCAGATAAGAACCGGAAGATCTATAACGGGATGATGAAGACTTATTTTTATCAGTTTCTTGGCAAGAAGCCCCCGAGGCGTAAGCATGTTTTGGAATGTGATGCGGGAAATGCTGACAAAGAGCGGCAGATCGAAAAGAGGAAGTGACAGTGCTGCTGTCACAACAGGAACAGCTATGGCGAAGACAAAAATTGTATTTGCGACAGGAAATGAGAATAAGCTTCGGGAGATTCGGGAGATCTTTTCAGAGCTGGATGCAGAGATATTCTCTATGAAGGAAGCCGGAGTGGATGCAGAGCCGGAGGAGAATGGACAGAGCTTTGCGGAGAATGCCATGATAAAGGCGCGGGCGGTCCATGCGCTCTGCCCGGATGCAATCGTGATGGCGGACGATTCCGGACTCGTAGTGGATTATCTGGGCGGGGAGCCGGGAATCTACTCTGCGCGCTGGCTGGGGCGGGAGACACCCTACAGTGTGAAGAACGCAGAGATCATCAGACGACTTGAGGGAGCTGTATCCCGGGAGCGAAGCGCCCGCTTTCAGGCTGCGATTGCCTGCATCCTTCCGGATGGGAGGAGCTTTGTGACAGAGGGGACCATGGAGGGAGAGATTGCACTTAAGCCTGCGGGAGCGCATGGTTTTGGCTATGATCCCATACTATGGCTGCCGGAGTACGGCAAGTGCTCTGCCGAGCTCCCGGATAATGAGAAGAATGCGATCAGCCACCGTGGAAAGGCGCTGCGCAGCATGAGAGAGAAGCTGAGGGGCATCGCATTATGAGAGTCCTGATTGTGAGCGATACACACAGAAGAGATGAAAATCTGAAAAAGGTACTGGAGAAAGAGGGGCCGATCGATCTGCTCATTCACCTGGGGGATGCAGAGGGAAGCGAGCAGATATTCAAGAGCTGGCTGCCGGACAGCACCCGTCTGATTGTCTTGAAGGGAAATAACGATTTCTTTTCTGATCTGGAGACCGAGGAGACGGTTCGCATCGGAAAGTACAACTGTCTCCTGACGCATGGACACTACTACAATGTCTCCCTTGATCTGGAACTTTTGCGCCAGGAGGCGCGGGCGCGCGGTTTTGATCTTGCCATGTTCGGACACACACATCGTCCGGTGATCGAGGAGAAGGGCGGCGTGACACTTCTGAATCCGGGCAGTCTTTCCTATCCCCGCCAGGAGGGGCATAAGCCGAGCTACATCCTGCTGGAGAGCGATCTGAGAGGAAATATACGATTGCAATTGAATTTTCTCGAAGAATAGAGTAAAATGATAAGGCATTTCGGGGTGTAGCCCAGCCCGGTAGGGCGCCTGCTTTGGGAGCAGGATGTCGCAGGTTCGAATCCTGTCACCCCGATGTGGTTGTAATACTGAAAAAGCCAGCAAAATCAATAGTTTGCGGGCTTTTTTTGCTGTTATGAAATATATGCTAAATTCTCATCTCTGTTTTGTGTCCACTTTTTGCCTGTGCCAAGACATCCTCATCGGAGTGGAAGCCTGCTTTGGATGCTTCTCCAGCCATTTCTTTTTGAAGTATCTGCATAGCATACACAGCAGAATTTACCATGCGAACAGAATTACCCTCTACAATAAATGTTACTCGATCTCCGTTAGAAACGCCGAGAACGGAACGAATATCCTTAGGGATCGTAATTTTTCCCTTGGCCATAACCTTGGCATTATCTGTAAAAATATTTAGATCCATAGATGCCCCTCCCTGAGAAAATGTGATAGTAGGGAAATTCATGCTATCATTATAGCGCCAGAGGACGCAGAGTTCATATAGAAAGAATCTCTGTCGACAGTATAAGATGACCGGCCTGACAAAATAATTGGGTGGTGATAGTCCTATGTATACACGCATAAATGATTCTATGCGGTTCAAGAGGGAGAGGAAAAATGAAGAAGAATAAATGAGTCGGTAGAGTTTTGGCATTGGGGCTTACTGTGACGCTCAGCCTTGCAGGCACTGTCCCTACTTTTGCCGGGCAGTGGATTTTTGACGGTTCGGAGAATTGGAAGTGGTGGTACCAGAATGACGACGCTTCCTATCCAAAGAGCGATTGTAAGAAAATCGATGAGCAGTGGTATCACTTTGATGGCAATGGATATCTGGATATTGGCTGGAAGAATATTGACGGATATTTTTATCACTTTCAGGACAGCGGTGCGATGGATGTGAGCGGAAAGTATGAGACAGGTGAAATTCAGCCGGATGGGCATTTCCAGACATACTATTATAATGGCACAGTGGCGACCAATGAAGATGAAGCGAATGTGTTCTGGGAAGCAAAGACCCGTGAGTATGGGTATGATAAGGTTGTAAAAGGCAATACGGGAGAATATTTTTCCCCGTTGGTTGAGGGGAAAACACGGGCAGATTGCCTCGAGGTTGCAAATGCACGAATGGGAATCATTTACCCGGAATCCTGGAGCGGCAGCTTCGGATGGAATTCTGAAGGTTTTACTTTTACTGTTGAGTTCTGATAGTGAGTGCACGATAACTGCTAACATGAGGGCCTGAAAACCCCTGAGGATGCAGGATCTTTGATACAATAACAAATTTTTTATGTGGAGGGCTGTCGTTCAGACAGTCCTCTGTTTATAATAGTCTATAGAGAAGAAGCACTAAAAGAGAGTATACCTTGGTCAGATAAAACCTGAGGAGCAGATTATGGCGGAATTTCGTGAGATGAGACGATTGAAGCAGAAGCTGTCAGAGGAGGAATGTATCGAGCTTCTTATAAGCGGACGGCGGGGCGTTCTTGCCGTGAGCGGGGATGATGGGTATCCCTATGCCCTTCCGATTAACTTCCTCTATGATGAAGGGAACAGGAAAATATATTTTCATGGCGCGAAGGCCGGGCATAAGATAGATGCCCTGAGAAGAAATAATAAAGTATCTTTTTGCATATATGATGAGGGCGAATACGTGGAGGGAGACTGGGCGCCCTATGTAAAGAGCGTGATCATTTTTGGCAGGATCCGTTTGATAGAAGATCCCGGGGAAACAGTAGAAAGAGTCAGAGAGCTGGGGCTGAAATACTATCCCGCGCCGGAAGCTGTAGAGGAGGAGATCCTTAAGTCAGCAGAACGTGTGCAGATGCTGGAGCTGAGCATTGATCATATGAGCGGAAAGCGGGTGCATGAGAAGTAAAGAGACAGTCCTGTCAGCTCATGTTATAATACAGCTCTGGGAGAACGCACAATTTTGAGGGAAGGCCGTTGCAGCCGGGCTACAGATGAAGGGGAGGCAGCTATGAGCAAGGAAAAACTGGAAGCAAACCGGGAGCTGATCGTCAACAACCGCTTTGCTCTGCATAATCACGTCGTTGTGACAGATCTTGAGGATCATGCCGCCGAGGGTTATCTGGACGTAGAGGACGATGTCACCAATGCCTACGGTATGGTGCACGGCGGCGCCTTTTATGCGCTGGCGGATGTGATCGCCGGAATGACGGCGCGCGGCGACGGTCACGCCTGGGTCACACAGACCGCTGATCTTCATTATCTGAGCACCACGAAGGAAAAGCGCATCTACGGAAAGAGCCGCGTGATACGGCGCGGCAGAGCAACAGCTATTATAGAGGCGGCGGTGACGGACGCCGCGGGGAAGGAGCTCTTTCTCGCAACCTTTACCTTTTACTGCGTCGACGGCAGGGTGAGCATTCGCTCCTGAGAGACTATCAACCACCATGGAGATCAGCAATGTCAACACATTACACCAGAAAGAAAATCAATATACTCGGGCATAAGAATCCCGACACAGACTCTATTTGCGCGGCGCTTTCCTATTGCTGGTACAAGCGCCAGACAGACCCGGAGGGAGAGTATGAGGCCCGGCGCTGCGGAAGCGTGAACAGGGAGTCCCAGTTTGTTCTGAACTACTGGAAGGCGGCTCCGCCGCGGCTCTGCACCAGCGTGAGCCCGCAGATGAAGGACATCGACTTCCGGCTTCAGCCCGGAATCGACGGCGAGATGAGCATACGCTCCGCATGGAGTATGATGCGCGAGCAGGATATAGAGACACTTTGCATCGTCAATGAGGAGAATGAGCTCAAGGGTCTTATTTCCATCACGGACGTTGCCAATGCCAATATGAACCTTCTGGATAACGGTATTCTGGCTGATGCAGACACCAGCTATAAGAATCTCATCGAGACTCTGGAGGCGGAGCTCATCACAGGCGATGCCGGCGCGACAATCTACGAGGGACATATTTTCATAGGAAGCAGTCCCGAGATCATAGAGGATTATGTGGGCGAGGGGGATATCGTCCTCGTCTCAAACCGCTATGAGGCACAGATCTGTGCGATTGAGTGCGGCGCCTCCTGCGTGATTATCTGCTGCGGAGCCCCGGCAGGGCGAAGCATCTTAAACCGCGCGAAGGAGAAGCATTGCACCATCCTGACCACGCCCTTTGATACCTATGTGGCGGCAAGGCTCATCAGCACTGCGATTCCGGTGCGGCACATCATGCACTCTCAGAATATCCTGCAATTTGGAGTCAACACCTATGTGGAGGACGCGCGGAAGATCATGGCGAGTGTGCGGCACCGCTACTTTCCCATACTGGACAAGGAGGGGCGCTATGCGGGTGTCGTGAGCCGCAGAAACATGCTGAATGTGCATCCGAAGCGGGTCATTCTGGTGGATCATAATGAGTTTACGCAGACTGAGGACGGTATGGAGCAGGCCGAAATTCTGGAGATCATAGATCACCACAGAATTGGAAATCTGGAGACCGGTGCACCGGCCTATTTCAGAAATGAGCCGGTGGGCTGCACAAATACAATTATCTGGACCATGATGCAGGAGAAGGGGCTTACGCCTCCGAAAAAGATCGCCGGACTCATGCTGTCGGCGATACTTTCTGATACACTGTGCTTCCGCTCCCCCACCTGCACCTCACGGGATGTGAATGCGGCAGAGGCACTTGCAAAGCTTGCCGAGGTGGATATAGAGAGCTATGCAAACCAGATGTTTGAGGCCGGTGAGGATCTGAAGGGGCGCACTGCGGAGGATATCTTCTATGGAGATTTCAAGTTGTTTACCTTTGGAGATCTGCGCTTTGGCGTGAGTCAGTCCACCTTTATGACAGAGAAGAACCGCAGGGAGGCGGAGCGCATGGTGAGGGAGTATCTCCCGGAGGCAGCCATGAAGTCCGGTGTGGAGATGATCTTTTATATGGCTACGGATACACCCTCCTCCAGTACAGAGCTGTTCTGGTACGGCGATGAGGCGGAGGAGTATCTGCGCCGTGCTTTTCGGAAGGATGCCGAGCCGGGGGGATACTTCAATCTGCCGGGAGTGGTCAGCCGGAAGAAGCAGCTCATTCCGCCGCTCCGTATGGCCATGCAGTCGGAAGCGTAATGATATTTGCTTGCAACTCGTGAAAGATATATTGCACAGTCCCTATGTGGGACTGGGGAAGGCGGAGCCCTTGAAAGGAGGTACTATATGGCAAAGGTAAGTGTATTGCTTGCGACCGGACTTGAGGAGGTAGAGTGCCTCACTGTTGTGGATATCCTGCGCCGCGGCGGGGTTCATGTGGAGCTGATTTCCACGAGCGGAGAGAGAGTGGTGACCGGTGCGCATCACATCGCCATTGTGACGGACCGGCTGATTGAGGAGACGGATTTCTCTGACAGCGATATGATATTCCTGCCGGGCGGTGTTCCGGGTGTTCCGAATCTTGCGAAGCATCCAAAGGTCGCGCGGGCGCTTCAGCAGCAGGAGCTCTCAGGGAAGCGGCTCGCGGCCATCTGTGCGGCGCCAAGCATATTGGGAAAGATGGGATTTTTTGCACATGCGCGCTTTACCTCCTATCCCGGCTGGCAGGAGGGTATTGACGGGGTGGACGGCGCTCGCTGGACCGGAGCAGCTGTCGAGACCAGCGGCAATATCACGACCGGGCGAGGACTTGGCGTTGCCTTAGATTTTGGCCTGGAGCTGCTGCGTCTCTTGACGGATGATGCGACCGCAGAGCGGGTGAAGGAGGCAGTACAGCATCCGGACTGTATCTAAAGACGAGCGCTGGAGCTCATTTGGCTCATTTTAAGAAAATCTTCATAAGATAGATAGCTGAGTTTGCCTATGCACAATGAAAGGAATTGCAGCTGTTGATGCAGCTTTTAAATCCGCAGACCTGGCTATGAATGGTGTGTATATTTATGATATACATAGAATAAATGGGAAAACACCGGAATTAACTATGAAACATATGGGATTAATTGCATCTCCAGGAATGGTAGGCACCGAAAAGACTATTGTAGAAATATTTGAAAATAAATTAAGGGAATAGTAGAGACATATTGGTATAAATTGATTTTTAGATTTTACCTGTTTCTCTCTATATATTAGGGCTGGATCACATCAACTCCTGCCAATCAGTTATAAAATGAGTATAAAAAGAGCCTTCCCACTTGCAATTGTGGGAGGGCTCCTGTAGGATATAGCTATCAGTTCTCTGTATCTTTCACTTCTGAAGCGTCTGTTGTTTCTATGAGTTCATCTGTTTCTTCAGTTTTAACTTCCTTTGTTCCGTCTGCTTGATAGTCAGTCTCTGAATCTGAATTGGCTGCTTTCTGTTCAGCGTTTTCGTCGGAATTTTTGTTTTCGGTATTTTTCGGGGAGTAATCTGCGTCTACCTCAGCATTGGAGGGTTCTTCGGCTCCGCTGGAGTCCGGATCGGGTAGCGATGTGTCTGGGCCTGCCTCGTCTGTTGTGCAGCTGTCAACATCAGTCGCATCAGGCTGAGAGGTCTCAGATGGCGGAGCATCCTCAAGGGTCTCATTTACTATAGTGCCGTCAGCATATTCTTCCGCATCCGGAGCAGTGACGGATAAGGGAGCGCCTTCATCCTCTTCCGGATAGAGCTTGCCGTAGATATCCTCTGCGAGCGCGTCAACATAGCTCTGGTCTGCGAGATCGTAGTGGGTGATGAAGCAGTCCTGAATGAGCTCCATGCGTCTCAGTGCGAGTACCTCCGGGCGGAGTGCACCTTGCTCCCGGAGGATCGTCTCGTCGATCTGTGCAGCGCTGTAGTTGTCTAAAAACCACTGCGTGAGCTGCTCAGTCGCGGTCTGTTCTTCGGCGATCTGACCCTGAATCGCTTTTGCGGCGGCGGCGGTCTTTAGATAGATGCCGAAGGAGCCCAGTGCGAGGACTATAAACATCAGCTTCAGCATGATATTGCCGGGCAGGGTAAAGGGCAGGTGCAGCGCGCTGCCAAAGCTCAGCACTGCCAATACAGCCATGATCGCACCGACCAGAAGAAAGGCAGAGGCAGAAGATTTCAGATCCTCATAGCGATCTGCCCGCTTCACGTATACAGCTGGGGCGGGAGCGGGGGCATTCCGGAGGGCTTCCTCTTCGGCCTGTTTCAGCAGAGCTTCCTGCGCAGCCCTTCTTTCCGCTGCAGCGCGCTCTGTCTCTGCCTCCCGCTCTGCCTGCGTCGCGAGATAGGCATCCTTATCTACCAGAGCTTTTCCGCAGTCCGTGCAGTGCTCCACACTGTCTATGAACTCCATATCGCAATCCGGACAATATTTCATGATCGTCTCCATTTCAGGTCACATGTATTTTGTTTCAGTATATCGGATGATCTTTTTTTTTTCAATCTCTGGTGGTGCAGAACTGTGATATTTATGCGGGAAATGCCCCTGAAGGTGGGGGGATTTTATAAAAATTGGGTCTTGTTCCGGCCGAAAATTTATATATGACAGGATTTCATCAGAAATAAGCGCTCTCAAGGGATACAGAGGGATCGGGAGGCGGGATGGTACAGGGCGATGAGAAAGAGGCGGGAGGCAGTTGGAAAAATGGTGGTGTATCTGCATTTTCCGATGAATTGTACGTGAGAAGGTGCTATCATTACAGTAAGCGTGTGAGCAATGAAGAAGAGGGAGGATCATGTGTGAGTACAAAGAAGCCAGGGCCTGAATTCCCACCGATACGTCTCAGGGTTGTGCTCATCATCCTCTTTATCATAGTGGGGACGGTGCCGATTCTGGTGCAGGGTTCGGTGATCACAAATGCGTTTCGTAAGACTTTGCTGGAGAGCCGGAAGGCGGAGATACAGAACCGCAGCCTGATTCTGGCGACAAAGCTCTCCCGCGCAGGGTATCTCGGCGCGGGAGGAGTGCAGGATGCGGCGCTGAATACGGAGATGGATGTAGTGGCGCAGTCCTACAGCGGGCGACTGCTTCTGATTGATCAGGATTATCGCATACTTCGTGACAGCTTTCACCTGAGCGAGGGGCGTTATCACATTGCGCCGGAGGTGATTCACGGTTTCCGCGGAGAAAACGGGACGAGCTACAATGAAGATAAATATTACATGATACAGACGACCCCGATCTATGATTCTGTAGATTTCGGAGACGGAAGCGGGGAGAATGCGGGGCGTTCCGTCCGCGGGGTGCTCCTCTTTATTGCTTCAACGGAATCTCTGCGTGCAGAGCTTTCCGGTGCCCGCAGTACGCTCTGGATATTCAATGCAATTATGATGATACTGCTGCTGAGTCTGAGCGTATACCTATCAGCCCGTATTATGCGTCCATTTGCGGAACTGCGCGTGATGCTGCGCAAGGTATCGGCCGGAGATCTGAACCAGAATATTGAACAGCACAGCTATGTCGTGACAGAACAGATCTCTACCGCGATCAATACGACACTGCACAAGCTGAAATCGGTCGACCAGTCGCGCGACGAGTTTGTCTCAAATGTTTCGCACGAGCTGAAGACGCCGATCACCTCCATACGCGTGCTCGCAGATTCGCTGATGAGCATGGAGGACGCGCCGATAGAGCTGTACAAGGAGTTCATGAACGATATCTCCAGGGAGATAGACCGCGAAGCGAAAATTATTGACGATCTTCTGAGCCTGGTGAAGATGGATCGTTCTGCGATCGTCCTGAGCCGCAAATCGACAGATATCCATGCAATGTTGGAGCAGATTCTGAAGCGGCTCCGCCCGCTGGCGCGAGTCAATAACATAGAGCTCACGTTGGAGACAGTGCGTGAAGTCAGCGCGGATGTAGACGAAGTGAAGTTCTCGCTTGCAATTATGAATCTGGTGGAGAACGGAATCAAATATAACGTGAAGGACGGCTGGGTGAAGGTAAGCCTCGACGCAGACCATCAGTTCTGTTATATCAAGGTGGAGGACTCAGGCATCGGTATTCCGGAAAATCAGCAGGAATCCGTCTTTGAGCGTTTCTTTCGAGTGGACAAGGCGCGCTCCCGTGAGACCGGTGGCACAGGACTGGGGCTCGCCATCACAAAGGATATCGTGCTGATGCACCAGGGGATCGTGCGTCTGAACAGCAGGGAGGGAGAGGGAACCACCTTCCTTGTGCGTATTCCTCTGACCTATATCGAGAACAGCACACCGGGCAGCGCAGCGGAGAAGAAAGGATGAGGCAGCTTATGAAGAGGATCACATCGGCACTGCTCGCACTTCTGGCTGTGCTTCTGCTGGCTGGCTGTGTTCAGCGGGAGGCGGAGGCAGATCCCGGGAGTGGAAGCTATTATGTGTATTATCTGGATAAAAATGTGACAGAGCTGGAGCATGTGCTGTACAGCGTCTCTGCAGAGAACAAGGAGGAGCTGATCTCTGAGCTGCTTGAAAATCTCATGCAGGTGCCGAGCAATATAGATATGATCCCAGCGATCGGAGACGATGTGAGATATGAGTCCTTCAGTCTGGACGGATCGGTGCTCTATCTCTATTTTGATGAGCGCTACGGGGAGATGAAGCCGGAGCGGAAGACGCTCTGTAATGCAGCGCTCACGGAGACTCTGACGCAGGTCGCGGGTGTGGACCATGTCGGCATTTATACAGGAGGACAGCCGCTCAGTGGCCAGAGCGGGGCACCGCTTGGCCCCTTCACGGAGAATGATTTTGTGAACAGTATCTCGGATGTGAACCGCTATGAGAGCGCAGAGCTCACACTCTATTTTGCTGACGCTGCGGGGAGAACTCTGGTGGAAGAGACCCGGACTGTCACTTACCGCGTGGATACGCCGCCGGAGCAGCTGGTTGTTGAGCAGCTCATTGCCGGGCCGCAGCAGAGCGGCAGCCTTGCGGTGCTCTCGTCCGACACGCGCCTGCTCAGCGTCTCGGTGAACGAGAACGTCTGCTATCTGAACTTCAGCAAGGAATTTCTGACGCCAGTGCCAAATGAGAATCCTTATCTCACCATCTATGCTCTGGTCAATTCTCTCTCGGAGCTCACGACAGTACAGCGTGTGCAGATTGCGGTTGAGGGCTCTCAGGCGGTGTTGTTCCGGGATATTGTCTCTCTCGATACGCTCTTTGAGCGGAATCTGGACTATATTCCGCAGTGAGCGGGGCTGCGTACAGATAGAGCGCGGGTAGCTCTCTGAATATTCTGGCCCTGTAAGCACAATCTCAGCACAGGACAAATCAATATGCGAAGACCTTTTGAAATCCTTGCAGCCGGTCTGGTACTTGGAGAGCTGACAATGTATGCGGGGAGTAAAGGTGCATGGGCAGCGGCAGGACTTGCGTCTGTCTGTTTTGCTGTACTTATTTTTCTGTCGTGGGAGCGGGGGCCGCGTGTTTTAAGCAGGCGACAGCCTCTTCTGGGAACGGGACAGAGAAAGCGGTGCAGAGCTGTTACGCTTCTCTTGGCGCTTGGCTTTTTGCTTGGCGCATTGCGGCTGTATCAGGCACAGCGTATTTCCCCCGAGGAGCGGAGCCTTGATCTTTTAACCGGCGGAAGCACAGCGGAGCTCACGCTTACGTGCAGGGCGGAGCAGCTTCTTCCGGGGCGGGATGGCAGGGTGCATGTCCGCAGCGGACTTCTGCTTATTTCCTGCCCGGAGGAGCTGGTGAAGGAAGAAGGGATCCAGTGCGGATATCTGCTCTCTGTCTCTGGAAGACTGAGTCGCATCGCGCAGGCCACGAACCCCGGAGAGTTTGACTTTGCTTCTTATTACAGAGCGCAGGGGGTGACGCACCGTCTGTCAGCAGAGCGCATCACAGTAGAGAGGCGGAGGCCTGCGCCTCTCTCTGCAGCGCTCTTCCGCCTGCGGGGCTTCTGCACGGAGCGTTTTTCTTCCCTTTGCGCTGCGGAGGATGCCGGTTTTCTGAATGCGGCGCTCTTTGGAGATAAGACTGCGCTTCCGGAGGAGCTGTACGAGCGCTACAGGAGAAACGGGATTGCACATCTGCTTGCGATCAGCGGTCTGCACACGGCACTCCTGGGGCTTGGTCTCTACCGTTTGCTGCGGAGATGGGGGATGAGCTATTCCGGCAGCGGCCTGTCGGCAGGGCTCTTTCTGCTCTGTTACTGCCTGCTCACTGGGGCAGGGACAGGCGTTGTGCGCGCGGTGATCATGCTTCTGCTTTCCTTTGTGGCAGATGTACTGGGCCGGGGTTATGATCTGCGGTCTGCGGTCGGTATCGCGGGAATAGCGATGCTGCTGGCCTCTCCTCTGGAGCTGTTTCAGTGCGGCTTTCAGCTCTCCTTTCTTGCCGTGCTCTTTATTGCTGGGCCGGGTGCGTCACTCTGGCGGGAGCTGCTTTGGCGCCGGGAGAGATGGAGGAAGAAGCGGGAACGGAAGGGGAACAGCGGACAAAAATCAGAGGACAGAATCCTGTGCGGTGCGGGTTTGAGACTGTTTGAGACTGTGGCACAGGCGCTTGTGATGGGCATTTCCGTGACACTCGGTACGCTTCCTGTGATTGCGTATTGGTTCTTCTCCGTGCCGCTCTACAGTGTGCTTCTGAATCTGCTGGTGATTCCGCTCATGGCTTACCTGCTGTGGACAGGCATCTCTCTTCTCGTGCTCCTGTCGCTGGAATACTATCTCACAGCGTCTGCCATGGCCAAGGCAGCGGGGATTTTGCCGCCGCTGCGCTTTCTGGCACAACTGGCTGCGGGCATCATACATCGCATCCTTCAATTTTATACCCTGCTGTGCGCTGTCTCAGAGCAGCTTCCGTATCACAGTGTTCTGATTGGCAGGCCGAAGCTCTGGCAGATAGCGCTGTATTATCTGCTATTGCTGCTTTCACTGTATGGCTTCTGTCAGGGAGCCGAGAGGGCAGGCGGATTGCTGAGCTGTATCTGTAAGGGCGGTGCGGTGCGCTCCGTCGCTTCGGGAAGAGCCCCTGCTTTTGCAGTGCGCCGTCTGCGTCTCTTCATATGGGGATCCCGTCTGCTGCCTTCTCTTTTGTTATGCCTCGCACTATGCTCTCTGCGGCCACTGCGGAGCCGCTGCCCGCGCCTGTGGTTTCTTGATATCGGGCAGGGAGATGCCATCGTGATCGAGCAGGGTGCCCGCTGTATCCTGATTGATGGCGGCAGCAGCTCCAATCTGAAAAATGGCGCATACATCCTGCGACCATTTCTCTTAAGTAGAGCGCTGCGGGAGGTGGATGCGGCCTTTATCACACATTCGGATGTGGATCACACAAATGGTGTCGCCTGGCTTATGAAGGAGGCGCCGGAGTTTCGCTTTCATCGGGTGGTACTGAATGCCGCGGCCTCGCGGGACGAGCTGCACTACGGGAGACTGAAGGAGCTCATAAAGGAGAATGGCGCGGAGCTTTTGTTCATGGGAGCGGGGGAGAGCCTCGGCAGCTTTTACTGTCTCTGGCCGCGTCATGGAGAGGTCGCTGAGGATGTGAATGAGCAGTCGCTGGTGCTGCTCTTTCAATACGGCGCGGAGCACTGTCTCTTCACGGGAGATGCGGGAACGCCGAGTGAGGAACAGATACTGGCGGCGCTCACGCAGCAGCCGGAGCTCTGCTCTGCACTTCGGGGTATCCGCCTCCTGAAGGCCGGGCACCACGGCTCTAGGGGAGCCAGCTGTGAGGCCTGGCTCACACAGCTTCAGCCGGAGACTACCGTGCTGTGCTGCGGCAGAAACAACCGCTACGGACACCCGCATGAGGAGACGCTTCAGCGTCTTGAAGCAGCCGGGACAGAGATACGCTGCACCGCGGAGGAGGGAGCTGTCTGCATTGAGCTCGGAAGCAAAAAAAAAAGAAAATTAGCACTCCCCTATTGACAGTGCTAATAAGCGGTGGTAGACTGAGCTCAGTTGAAATTATGTTCTATAACTAATAGAACAAAAGGAGAGAGGTGAAGCAGAATGAATATCAGTAAATTTACGCAGAAGTCGCAGGAGGCGATACAGCTTGCACAGAAGCTTGCTGTGGAAAACGGCAACCAGCAGATAGATGAGGAGCATCTCGCAGCGGCTCTGCTTGCTGTGGAGGACTCTCTGATCGCAAATCTGGTCACCAAGATGGGCATACAGAAGGAGAGTCTTGAGAATGAGCTTCAGAGTTTCATCGAGAGACTGCCGAAGGTCAGCGGCGCAGGGGGACAGGAATACCTGAGCAGCGAGCTGAATCGCGTTCTGACCGGGGCGGAGGATGAGGCCAGGGCCATGGGGGATGACTATGTCTCCGTGGAGCATCTCTTCCTCTGCATGCTGCGCTATCCGAACCGGGCGATGAAGGAGTGCTTCCGGGCGAGAGGCATCACCCGCGAGCGCTTTTTACAGGCGCTCTCTACGGTGAGAGGAAATCAGCGTGTCAGCACGGACAATCCGGAGGCAACCTATGACACGCTGAACAAATATGGCTACGACCTTGTGGAGCGTGCGCGGGATCAGAAGCTCGACCCGGTGATCGGTCGTGATGAGGAAATACGGAATGTCGTGCGGATACTGAGCCGCAAGACGAAGAACAATCCGGTGCTCATCGGTGAGCCGGGCGTCGGCAAGACGGCGGTTGTGGAGGGGCTCGCACAGCGTATCGTCCGGGGGGATGTTCCGGCCGGGCTGAAAGACAAGAAGCTTTTTGCCCTGGACATGGGCGCGCTCGTCGCCGGGGCAAAGTACCGCGGAGAGTTTGAGGAGCGCCTGAAGGCTGTGCTCGAGGAAGTGAAGAAGAGCGAGGGGGAGATTATCCTCTTTATCGATGAGCTGCACACCATTGTCGGTGCAGGGGCCTCTGAGGGAAGCATGGATGCAGGAAATATGCTGAAGCCTATGCTGGCGCGCGGGGAGCTGCACTGCATCGGCGCGACAACCCTTGACGAGTACAGAAAATATATTGAGAAGGATGCGGCACTGGAACGACGCTTCCAGCCGGTCATGGTAGAACAGCCGACGGTGGAGGATACTATCTCTATACTGAGAGGGCTGAAGGAGCGCTATGAAAACTATCACCATGTGAAGATACAGGACGGCGCGCTGGTATCCGCGGCGGTGCTCTCGGACCGCTACATCACGGATCGCTTTCTGCCGGACAAGGCGATCGATCTGGTGGATGAGGCCTGCGCAATGATCAAGACGGAGCTCGACTCCATGCCCGCGGAGCTGGATGAGATGAACCGGCGGCGCATGCAGCTGGAAATCGAGGCGACCGCGCTGCGAAAGGAAACAGATTCGCTCTCGAAGGAGCGTCTCGCGCAGCTTGAGAAGGAGCTCGCAGAGAAGAAGGCACAGTTTGCGGAGGCAAAGTCCCGCTGGGAGAATGAGAAGGCGAGCGTGGACAGCCTAGCCAGGATACGGCAGGAGATCGAGGACGTAAACCGCGAGATTCAGGATGCACAGCAGAAGTATGATCTGAGCCGCGCTGCGGAGCTTCAGTACGGCAGGCTTCCGGAGCTTCAGAAGAGGCTCGCGGAGGAGGAGCAGCGTGTCGGAGACAGTGAGCTCTCTCTGGTTCACGAGGCGGTGACGGAGAATGAGATCGCGAAGATTATTTCCCGCTGGACCAATATTCCGGTGGCAAAGCTGAATGAATCGGAGAAGGCGAAGACCCTGCATCTCGATGAGATCCTGCACCGCAGAGTTGTGGGACAGGATGAGGCGGTGCAGAAGGTTGCGGAGGCCATTCAGCGCAGCAAGGCAGGCATCAAGGATCCGTCTAAGCCCATCGGCTCCTTCCTCTTTCTGGGGCCTACCGGCGTCGGTAAGACGGAGCTGGCGAAGAGTCTCGCAGAGGCGCTGTTTGACGATGAGAGCAGCATGGTCCGGATCGATATGTCGGAGTATATGGAGAAATTCTCCGTATCCAGACTCATCGGAGCGCCTCCGGGCTATGTCGGCTACGACGAGGGCGGTCAGCTCACGGAGGCTGTGCGGAGAAAGCCCTACAGTGTGGTGCTCTTTGATGAGATAGAGAAGGCGCACCCGGATGTGTTCAATATTCTCCTGCAGGTACTGGATGATGGACGCATCACGGATTCCCTCGGAAAGACTGTGGATTTCAAGAATACCATCATCATCCTGACCAGCAATATCGGCTCCCAGCATCTCCTGGAGGGCATAGATGAAGCGGGACATGTCGGCCAAGACGCTGCTGTTCTGGTGGACGCTGAGCTGAAGGCGCGATTCCGTCCCGAATTCCTGAATCGCCTGGATGAGATTATCATGTTCCGGCCGCTGACGCGGGACAATATCGGCGGCATCGTAGAGCTGCTCATTGCTGACACGAACCGGAGACTTGCAGAGCAGGAGCTTTGCATTGCGCTCACGGAGGAAGCAAAGCGCTTTGTCGCGGAGCGGGGCTACGACCCGGCCTTTGGCGCGAGACCCTTAAAGCGTTTTCTGCAGAAGCAGGTGGAGACGCCGGTCGCAAGACTCATACTTGATTCCGGCAGTGGACTGCACAAAGGCTCTGTGATCGAAATAGATGTGAATGGAGACGGAACCGCCCTGAAGGCCGCAGTCCGCTGAGAGAGGCTGCGAAGAAGAAGACTCGCTCCGCCGGAGAATGTGTTTGCGCTAAGAGAAGGCGGAACGGGGGAAGCATACAGTTCGTGCATGGGAGGCTCTCATACCGGGGAGAGCGCACAGTCCCATGAAAGCCGGAGAAAAGCACCCCATGACGAAGAACGCGGACTTGCGGGACAGAAAGCTTTCGGGTAAAATTGCCTTGTATTTGACAGAGATTCCCGCAGAGAGAGGCTGCTTTCAGAGAGCCGGACTCCGGCAAAGTGTCGGAGCCACAGGCTTCGGACACAGAAAAGCAGTAATATATACGGATGTAACAATAATAAAGGCTGCGGGCCCGAAAGAAAGAGAGGCATATATGCTGAAAACCGGAATCAGGGGAAATTATGAGATGGAGGTCACGGAGGAACAGCTCGCGGTAAATGTCGGAAGCGGCTCAGTGCATGTCTTTGCGACGCCGATGATGGTCGCCTGGATTGAGCACACGGCGGCGGCCTCTGTGGCGGCGGAGCTTCCGGAGGGAAAGACCACGGTCGGAACACTGGTCAATGTGAGCCATGTGGCGGCATCACCTGTGGGGATGAAGCTGCGCTTTGAGACAGAGCTCACGGAGATCAGTGCAAACGGGAAAATCCTGAGTTTTCAGGTCGCAGCTTACGATGAGGGAGGTCTGATCGGCGAGGGCACGCATCAGCGGGCCGTAGTGGACAGAGCCCGCTTCGAGGAGAAGGCGACTATGAAGCTGACTAAGTAAGCTCCCGACTGCGTTGAAGTGCAGTCTCCAGTGCCCTGAGCGCCTCAGGGGTGTCGACATCCGCAAGCTCCAGTGCGGAGCCCGCCGCTGCCTCTGAGACCAGCTCGGGGTATTTTTGTATGAGATGGCGTCCGCCGCAGCGATCGGGCAGCGCTGTGAGCTCGGGAAAGAGCGCCGCGGGGAAGTAAACCGGAGCACCGCGCTGTCCCTGAAAGGAGAGACAGAGGATGCGCCCGGGCTCTGCATCTGCCGCCCGGGAGAGCCGCAGCAGACTTTCCTGTGTGAGGAGGGGCTGGTCCGCGAGACAGAAGATGCAGCCGGAGAGCGGTGTCGCTTCCCGATACAGGCTGTATTGCAGGATAGTTTCCCGGACATCCGGCATACCTTCCGTCAATATTTCAATTCCGAGGCGTATCGCCTCATTTCGAAGGGGAAGCGTGTGGAGCACGGCCTCTGTGCCTGTCGCCAGGCAGTGTGCATAGATTTCCGCGTGTCGTGTGAGGACGAGACGGCGCAGGCCGGGGAGCGCCGCGCTGCTGTCCAGAATGTGTCGGAACAGCGGCTTTCCGTCGAAGTCCGCGAGCAGCTTATTTCCGCCGAAGCGCCGGCTGTTACCGGATGCCATGATGATGAGGGCCTTCTTTTCGGTACCGGGCATTTCCCACCTCCGTTTTGAGACTTTTCTGCGCGCAGGAGTCGGAAGAAACCATTTATACCTGCGCTGTCAGAGAAAGCTTAGCATAAAAAGTACGGCACAGGTAGACTGTATGGAGGATGAAATACAATACTGCACAGAAGCATAGAGAAGGCATTGCTTTTCATGCCCCCGGGGTGTTAGGATAGGAGATATAATTCTTTACATTTTATAGCAGAGGGGAGGAAAGGATGCCAGGAATTCTGATTTCAGTATTGAAGAGTCTTAAGAATCGCGCCCTGATGCTGTTTGTGTCCTTTCTCATGTTCTGCTGCGTCGCGACGGCAGGAGGCACGGAGCAGCTTGGGCGTCTGGAGTCCGTGGCGCAGTCCCTCTTCTGGCAGGCAGAGGGGGAACCTGCCTCCCTGTTTCACTCCTCGCTCCCACTGGAGAAGAAGACCGCCGCGGTAAAGACGAGCGCGCCTCTTGAGTCGCTGCTTGGTTTTGAGCGCCAGGACGTGGAACCGCATGTTTCAGAACATACCCAATATCCCCTTTCAGAGGGGCTCGCTGTACTTTTCATACTTCTGTTCTGTGGCAGCCTCACGACTGTCTTTTTCTGCTGTTTCCATGAGGGACACAGGCAGAAGATTATCTTCTTGCGGCGCATGAGCGGCCGCTATCCTCCTCTGTAGTTTCCGCAAGGGGAACTGAAGACACGTGGAGCCGTGAGTCATGGCTCAGGCTCTGTCCATTCAAACAGAGGATATTATGCCAGATTATAAAACTGAATATCTTGTTGGAATTGATGTCGGTTCGACGACGACAAAGATTGCAGCCATGGATCCGGTCTCGGAAGAGCTGGTCTGGTTTGAGTACAGAAGACACGGCGCAGCGCAGCTTCAGAGCGTTCAGAGTGCCTTGGAGCGCTGCGCCGCTGCCTTTCCGGGCGCTGCGGTACGCGTCGCGCTGGCAGGCTCCGGAGCAAAGCCCATCGCAGATCTTCTGGGTTTGCCCTTCACGCAGGAGCTTGTGGCAAATGCCGTCGCCCTGCGGCGTCTGTACTGTGAGATTGGAACGGCAATCGAGCTGGGCGGGCAGGATGCAAAGATGCTCTTCTTCCGCAGGGATGAGGCGAGCGGGGAGCTGCAGAGCTCCGACATGCGCATGAATGGAAGTTGTGCGGGTGGAACGGGTGCATTTATTGACGAGGTTGCATCCATCCTGAAGCTGCCGGTGGAGGAATTGAATGCGCTCGCGGAGCGCGGACGGAAGGTCTATGCAATCTCTGGGCGCTGCGGCGTATTTGCAAAGACAGATATACAGCCCCTCCTGAATCAGGGGGTCTCCAGAGAGGATATTGCCCTCTCTGCGTTTCATGCGATTGCAAAGCAGACCATAGGGGGGCTGGCGCAGGGGCTTGAGATACGAAAACCAGTTGTATTTGAGGGCGGCCCGCTGACCTTCAACCCGGTGCTGGTGCAGGTATTTGCGGAGCGTCTGTCGCTTGAGAGAGAAGAGATTCTCATACCGGAGCACCCGGAGCTGCTTGTGGCCTGCGGCGCTGCGCTCTCCCTCAGGGAGCTGCACCGGGAGGCGGCACTGCGCGATCCCGCTGCGCTCGCTGCGGAGCTTAAGGAGCAGCAGGGCACACTGCGGGAGCAGATGGACAGTGTGGCGCGGCCTTTTTTTGAGAGTGAGGAGGAGCAGCGCGCCTTCTCAGAGCGCCATCAGAAGGCAGCGACGCCGCAGAGAGAATTGCCGCCGGGAAGCACGGTTCGTGCCTATCTTGGCATTGACTCCGGTTCCACTACGACGAAGTTTGTGCTATTAGCGGAGGACGAGGAGCTGCTGGACAGCTTCTATGCTCCGAATGGCGGCGCTCCGCTGGAGCTCATGCAGAAGGCGCTCTCTGCGTTGAAGCGGCGCTATGAGGAGAGGGGAGTGGAGCTTCAGATCCTTGCTGCGGGAAGCACGGGCTATGGAGAGTTTCTGCTGCAGCGCGCCTTTGACCTTGAATGTCACTGTGTCGAGACTGTGGCACATGCGCGGGCGGCGGAAAAATATGTGAAGGACGCGAGCTTCATTCTGGATATTGGCGGGCAGGATATGAAGGCCATATGGCTGGATCACGGCGTCATTACCAATATCGTGGTAAATGAGGCCTGCTCCTCGGGCTGCGGCTCCTTTCTGGAGAATTTTGCCGCTTCCCTTCATATTCCGGTGGAGCAGATCGCGGATGCGGCATTTTCCTCCGCAAAGCCGGCGCAGCTCGGAAGCCGCTGCACAGTGTTCATGAATTCCAGCATCATTACGGAGCAGAGAAACGGAAAGCTCCCCGGAGATATTATGGCAGGGCTCTGCCGCTCTATCATAGAAAATGTATTTACCAAGGTGATACGCATCTCCAATCTTAGCTCACTCGGCGAGCGCATCGTGGTGCAGGGCGGAACCTTTGAAAACGACGCGGTGCTCCGCGCGATGGAGCAGTATGTCGGCAGAGAGGTGGTGCGCGCGCCCTATCCTGGTCTTATGGGGGCAATCGGCGCGGCGCTTCTCACGAAGGAGCAGTGTGAGGCGGCGGGCGCCGGGAGACAGAGAAGCTTCATCGGTCTTGATGGAGTGGAGCGTTTTTCCTACACGCGAGAGGCGGATATCCCCTGTCCCTTCTGCGAAAACCACTGCCGCCGCACGGTGCTGCGCTTCTCAGACGGGCGCAGCTGGGTCACCAATAACCGCTGCGAGTGGGGAGAGCTGCTTGGAGACCCGCGCGAGGAGGCAGTGCGCAAAGAGCTTAAGGAGCGGGAGAGCAGGCAAAGAGCAGTTCCAAATCTCTTTCAGACGAGAAATCAGCTTCTCTTCCGGGAGTACCGGGGGCCCGTGCCGCGGCAGAAGCGGAATATCACCATAGGACTGCCGCGCGTACTTGCCTTCTGGGACACCATGCCCTTCTGGTCCAGCTTCTTCAGGAGCCTCGGCTTTCGCGTCGTGATGTCTCCGATGAGCACGCGGGAGATGTATGAGGAGGGGCTTAAGGCGGTTCCCTCCGATACGGTGTGCTTTCCTGCAAAGCTTGTGCACGGGCATATCCGCGCGCTTTCGAAGCTCGGTGCAGACCGCATCTTCATGCCCTCCGTGACAGTGCGGCCCAGTGAGAATACGGAGAAGCAGAGCGTATCCATGTGCGCGGTGGTGAAGGGCTATCCCATTGTGATACGAAACTCCGACAATCCGGAGGAGCAGTTCGGCATTCCGCTGGATGCGCCGCTCTTTCACTGGTATACGGATGCGGACAGAGAGCGCCAGCTGCGCCACTATATGCGGGAGCAGTACGGCGTGGGGGCTGTAGAGCTTCGCCGCGCGATCCGGGCCGGAGATCGCGCACAGAGAGAGTTTCGTGGCATACTGAGAGCCGAGGGTGCGCGGGTGCGCGCTCTCGTCAGGGAGCAGGGGGGCTATGCTGTTGTGCTGGCGGCGCGTCCCTATCAGGGAGATCCGCTCGTGAACCATGCGCTGCCGGAGCTCTTTACCGGCATGGGTATCCCGGTACTCACAGCGGATTCGCTCGGGGCAGAAGCAGAGACAGAGCTTTGCAGGAGCCGCATCGACATCGTGAATAATTACCACGCGCGTATGCTCTCCTCTGCGATGCTGGCGGCGCGCAGCGAGGAGCTGGAGTATGTGCAGACCGTGAGCTTCGGCTGCGGTCACGACGCCTACCTCTCCGATGAGATTGTGCGGGTGATGCGGGAGATATCCGGAAAGACGCCGCTTATCTTAAAGCTTGACGAGAGCGATGCACAGGGGCCGCTTCGCATACGCGTGCGCTCCTTCGTGGAGACTGTGCGGATGAAGCGGGAGCGCGGTGCGGCGAAGCGTCCTGTCCGCGCACTGTCGGATCCCTACGCGCTGAAGTTTACAGAGAAGGATGCAGAGGCGCGCGTGGTGCTGGTGCCGAATACGAGCCACGCTTTCAGCCGTGTTATGGCGGCGGCCATGAGCACGCAGGGCCTCTGCGCCGTCCCGATGGAGCTTGGCGGAGAGGAGGCTATACGCCTCGGAAAACGTTATGTTCATAACGACATCTGTTTTCCGGCGCAGATCGTGATCGGTGAGGCGCTTTCAGCACTGCGCAGCGGACGCTACAATCCGAAGCGCACCGCGATCGCCATGGGGAAATATCTCGGAGACTGCCGTCTGACGCACTACAGCGCGCTGCTTCGCAAGGCGCTGGATGACGCGGGCTTTTCGGAGGTCGCGATACTCACAAACGACACGGAGGATATGCATCACATCCATCCGGGCTTCAGGATGAATTTAAAGACCTCTGCGATCATTGCCTTCGCACTTCCTATGATTGACGCACTGGCGGAGCTTCTGCACAAAATACGTCCCTATGAGCGCTATGCGGGCAGTGCGGACCGCGCCTATCAGCGCGGCCTGAACTTCATCATCCGCGGTATTGAGGAGGAGAGCATACGGGGAGCGGAGCGCGGCTTCCGCCGGGCCATTGAGATCATGAATATGCTGGAGTACGACCGCTCCAAAGAGCGGCCGAAAGTGCTCATTGTCGGGGAGTATCTCCTGAACTTCCATCCCGGCGCGAACCGGGAGATCGAGCGTTATCTCGAGAGAAACGGCTTCGAGATCATAGAGGCAAAGATGACAGATGTGATTCAGAAGACCTACTTTTACAGGGACGCGCAGAATAAGGAGTACCGACTCAGAAAGGGTATGCTTGAGAAGGGGCTGCTGCATGTTGCGAACAGTGTCTTTGAGCGGGCACATGAGCTGACCGACCGCATCGCCTCCGCACATCCGCTCTACGAGAGGGCCACGCGGCTTCACGAGCTGGTGCGGCGCAGCGATCCGGTGATTCACCACAGCTTTGATGCGGGAGAGGGTGTGCTGATTCCCGGGGAGATTCTCCATCACGCAGAGCAAGGATGCAGGAATTTCCTCATTCTTCAGCCCTTTGGCTGCCTGCCGAACCACATCGTCGGACGGGGCATCATGAAGAAGCTTAAGGAGATGTATCCCGAGGCGCAGATACTTGCGCTGGATTACGACCCGGATATCAGCATGGCAAATATCGAGAATCGTTTACAGCTGCTCATTATGAATGCCGCAGCGGCGCAGGCAGCGGAGCAGCGCGCGGCAGAGAGACGGGGCAGCACAGTGCGCCCGACAGAGGGAGCGCACGCCGGCGGCAGCATGCGGGAGCCCAGCCGGCCGCTCGGAGCCTCCGCCGCCTTTATGGCATACAGAGATACAGGAGAGCTGAAGCTGATGTAAAATTTGAGATGGCATACAGCAGTGCCCCGGGCGTTATCCTCGCCCGGGGCACTGTTACCAGGATGCGCCTGACGGCGCAGTCTGTGTTTGTGGATCAGCCCTCCTTCAATGATTCGTATTTTTTTACAACCTCATCGTAGAATTCCTGCTCGATGGAGGAGAGGGAGGCGTTCTTTCTTGTGATAATGCCGAAGCTCAGGTGCTCCGTGCAGTGCAGGAGAGGAATCGAGACTACATGGTACAGATTGCTCTGCCCCGAGAACTCGGAGATACCTATGGTGAAAAAGGTTGTTGAGGAGATGAGGCGCATCTGCTCCTGCCGGTCGCATACATAGATGATTTTCTGGGAGTCGTTCAGATCTATCAGTCCGCTGCCTGTCGCAATGTGGTAGATGAAGTCCTCGTACTGCCCCTCATAGCGCACAAAGCCGTAGTTTCTGAGCTCGCCAACATCCAGCGCGAAGCGGTTCTGTCCGGCGAGCACGGGGTGATTTTTGGAGAGACAGACATAGGGACGGAAGGTCGCGAGCGGCCGCAGCGTCAGGTTCTTGTCCGCGAGGTTTCGGAGCGTCAGCTCGCTGTCGGTGGTGGAGTAGTGGATCACACCGATGGTGGAGCGGCCGTCGGCGACATCATCCACGACATTGGTCAGCGCGTCCTCGCGCAGGTGGTAGTTGATGTGCTCTGCCTCCTGATGGCGGCGGCATATCTCATTGAAGCACTCCGAGGTATGAGAGAAGCGGGTCATACTGACATTGAGGCGGGACTGGACAGAGACGGTCTGCGTGACAAAGTGGTTCAGCTTCGCCATCTCCCGCAGTATGATCTCGCAGTGCTCCAGATAATCTGCGCCCTCCGGGGTGAGACGTGTGCCGCGGCTCGTGCGCTGAAAGAGCGTGAAGCCGCACTCCTCCTCCGTGGTTTTCAAAATATGACTGAGCTGCGGCTGAGAGATGAACATCGCCTTTGCCGCGTGATTAATGGAGCCCCATTTTGCGATTGCAACGATATATTTGATATTATTTGCATCCATAGGAAACCCTCCGCTGATAGCTATATCATACTACAAAAACCGCTGCAGTAGTAGGTTAAAGCAGCGCGATAGAGCACGTTCCCACACATGAAGGAAGGCGCATGCAGGGAAAGTCCTTCGGGCACTGTAATCCTCAGAGGCTGTGTTTCTACAGGCACTCTATCAGTGTGGTGAATAGCTCATATATATAGAACAAATTACTGGATTGTATTCCTCTGTGTTATAATTTAATGGTAAATATGTATAAAGCCTGTGCGCAGAGCACAGAAGGAGGGGATATGGGGCAGGAGATTCAGAAGGCGTTGGATGAGGCCTGGCTTAAGGGACGGAGTGTGCTGATCGAGGGAAAGGTTGCGGACTATATACCGGAGCTCGCAAAGGCGGATTCTTCCAATCTTGGCTGCTGTATCATGAAGACAGACGGCACGATGTATAAAATCGGTGATTATAATATTCCCTTCACCATGCAGAGCATCGCGAAGACCTTTGCGCTGATTCTCGCGCTTCAGACCGCGGGCTACGACAAGGTTTTCAGCAAGGTCGGCATGGAGCCGACAGGAGATCGCTTTGACAGCATATTGCAGCTGGAGCTGAAGGACTGGCGGCCCTTTAATCCCATGATCAATGCAGGCGCTATCGTCACGACGGACTGCATCGACGCGGAGCAGCCCTTTGATGCCTTTTTGAATCTGGTCAGAAAGCTCTGCGGGGACCAGAGCATCTTCCTGAACGAGGCAGTGTATCAGTCGGAGAAACGCACAGGGACCAGAAATCGCTCCATCGCCTATCTGCTGAAGAGTGATCATGTGCTGGACAAGGAGCCGGAGGAGGTTCTGGATGTCTACTTCCGCATGTGCTCGGTCATGGCGACAGCAAAGCAGCTCGCGCATTTTGCGATGATACTCTCCAATAAGGGGATAGACCCGAAGACGGAGGAGCGTCTGCTTGACGCGGATATCGTGCGCATTGTGATAGCACTCATGATGCTCTGCGGCATGTATGATGAGTCGGGAGAGTATGCGGTAAAGGTTGGCCTGCCCTCAAAGAGCGGCGTGGGAGGCGGCATTGTCGCGGTCGGGCCGGATGGCACCGGCATCGGCACCTTCGGCCCCATGCTGAATAAGAAGGGCAACAGTGTCGGCGGAGAGAAGATGCTTCAGTATCTCTCCGACAGGTTGAAGCTTCATATCTTCGCCTGAGCAACAGAGCAGTTTAATCGAATCTTCATTATTTTCGCCTGTGTAAGGCGCTGTCCTTGTGCTATAATGGGTAACAATCATGTACACCTGTTATTCAGTATGAGGACAGCGCTTTTTCGTTCGATGGAGGGATGGTTTTATGTGTGGAATTGTCGGTTATGTCGGCAGTCAGCAGGCTGCCCCGATTCTCTTAAACGGCCTTAAAAAGCTTGAATACCGCGGCTACGACTCCGCCGGAATTGCCGTGCGGGACGGAGACAGCGACGCAGTTGTAATCAAGGCGACCGGAAGGCTCCATGTGCTTTCGGACAAGACAGATGGCGGCCATGCAGTGCGCGGCTGCTGCGGCATCAGTCACACCCGCTGGGCTACGCACGGTGCTCCCTCCGAGAGCAACGCGCATCCGCACAGCTCCATGGACGGAAACGTCGTCGCAGTGCACAACGGTATCTTTGAAAATTACCGCGAGATACGCGAGAAGCTTCTCCGGAACGGCTATACCTTCTACTCCCAGACCGACACAGAGGCGATTGTGAACCTCATTGACTATTATTACAAGAAATACAAGATGGGACCCATCGACGCGGTGGCAAAGACGATGGTTCGTGTCCGCGGCTCCTACGCGCTGGTCGTGATGTTCCGCGACTATCCGAATGAGATCTATATCGCTCGCAAAGACGCACCGCTCATGGTGGGGCTCGGTGAGGGCGAGAACTTCATTGCCTCCGATGCGACCGCCACCTTAAACTACACCAGAAAGGTCTGCTACATCGACAATCTGGAGATGGGACGGGTCACCGCTGACAAGGTCGAGTTCTACGATCTGAACGGCGACATCGTGGAGAAGACTCCGGTGGAGATCGACTGGGACCGTGAGGCTTCCGAGAAGGGCGGTTACGAGCACTTCATGATGAAGGAGATTCAGGAGCAGCCGAAGGTGCTCCGCGACACCCTGCATGCCTATATAAAGGGCGATCCCGAAAAGGAGGATTCCCTCCTCTCTGTGGATCTTGAGAAGACAGGGCTCACGGAGGATTTCATCCGCAGTCTCGACCAGATTTGTATCATCGGCTGCGGCTCCGCCTACCACGTCGGTGTCGCCGCACAGTATGTGATCGAGGATTTCTCGAGACTTCCGGTGCGCATTGAGCTCGCCTCCGAGTACCGCTACCGGAATCCTGTGATCAGTAAAAACGCGCTGGCAGTGATTATCAGCCAGTCAGGCGAGACAGCAGACAGTCTCGCAGCGCTCCGCGAGGCGAAGGCAAACGGTATCCCGACCTTTGCGATCGTAAACGTCGTGGGAAGCTCCATTGCCCGCGAGGCGGATCATGTGCTCTACACCTATGCGGGGCCGGAGATCGCTGTCGCGACGACCAAGGCCTATTCCGCACAGCTCATCGGCGCCTATCTGCTTGCAATCGGTCTTGCCACTGCGACCGGGAGGATGGATGAGCACAGAGCTTCCGAGCTCCTGCATGAGCTGGAGACCCTTCCGGGCAAAGTACAGAAGATTCTGGAGGACAAGGAGCGCATTCAGTGGTTTGCCTCCAAGTATGCAAACACGAAGGATGTCTTCTTTATCGGCCGCGGCATCGACTACGCGATCTCCCTTGAGGGCAGTCTCAAGATGAAGGAGATCAGCTACATCCACTCCGAGGCCTATGCCGCCGGGGAGCTGAAGCACGGCACGATAAGCCTTATCGAGGAGGGCACGCTGGTGATCGGCATACTCACCCAGTCCGAGCTCTACGAGAAGACGCTCTCGAACCTCGTCGAGGTGAAGAGCCGCGGCGCCTATCTCATGGGCCTCACCACTGCCGGCAACTTTGATATCGAGGACACGGTGAATTTCTCCGTCTTTGTCCCGAAGACGGACGAGCACTTCGCAGATTCGCTCGCGGTGATCCCGCTGCAGCTTCTCGGTTATTACATGGCAGTGACCAAGGGGCTGGATGTCGATAAGCCCAGAAACCTCGCGAAGTCCGTCACGGTCGAGTAAGGACGCAGCCGGGCTGAAACAAAAAATGCATCGCTGCGCGCAAGTTTTGGTTTGAAATAAAAACCACCCTGAAAGGAATCCCGATCGCAGCTGTCTGATTGGAGATTCCGGTCAAGGTGGTTTTTTTTTGCAGTATTGCTGTTTTTAGCCGATGCCGCCCATCATTGCTCCGGCAATCAATGCTATCAGCGCGGCGGTGCAGTAAATATATTTGCCGAGGGGATAGAACCAGTCACCGATCGGCTTGCTCCCGGCTTTGCGCCCCTGCTCGACAGAGCTGAGCGCAGTCTCTTTGCGAAGCACCCAGAAGAACATGATGCCTGCCAGCAGCGCGCCCAGAGGGCAGATATAGATGGAGACAAGATCCATCCACTGAGATGTCCAAGGCTGAATGAGAAGTGCCACAACGCCGCCGATCCCGCCGATGAGAGCTACGGAAGGGATTCGCTTCATGTTCAGCTTCTCCTGCAGGAATGCCACCGGAGCCTCATACAGATTGATGATGGAGCTGACACCGGCGAAGAGTACACAGATATAGAAGATCATTCCGACGATACGTCCACCCGGCATGCTGTTGAACACATTGACCAGATATACGAACATCAGACCGGGGCCGCCGCCGACATCCTTGATCCCTTCACCCAGGACAACTGCCATGGAGGGAATGATCACAAGAGCGGCAAGCAGTGCGGCAATGGTATCAAATACGGCCACATTGCGCGCGGAGAAGGGCAGATCCTCATCCTTTGGCAGATAGGATCCGTAAATGACGGAGCCGTTTCCGGCGACGGACAGGGAAAAGAATGCCTGACCGAAGGCATAGATCCATACCTCAGGGCTGGCAAGACTGGCGGGCTTCAGCGTGAAGATATATTTGTAGCCCTCCATTGCGCCGTTCAAGGTGCAGACATAAAAGCCAAGGCAGACAAAGAGACCGAACAACAACGGCATCATGATCTTGTTGGCTTTTTCAATGCCGCTGGAGATTCCCTTTGCCATGATGGCAAGAGAAGCAATCAGTCCGATTAGCAGCCATACGCCGTTGCCCACGCCGAAGATTCCGCTGCCGACAATCATGCCGACGGCCTCACCCAGCGTTGCAGCCTCCGGTGCGGCAGCGCCGAAGGTTCCGCCAATAGCGCCCATATCCGTACCCAGCGCGTACAGGCTTCCGGAGATCCCCATCCAGCAGTACTTGAAAATCCAGCTCATTACAACGGTATAACCGATGGCGAGCATCATGGAGCCCAGGATGGGCAGCGCACCGATCAGCTCGCCGATCTTGCGGTTGTCCATGCGCTCTTTCGTGCACATGCCAAAGGAACCGACAGGACCCGCACCGGCGCGGCGGCCGAGGGCAAATTCCTCGATCACGCCGGTGGAACCGATTAAAACAACAAAAAGAAAATAAGGAATTAAGAAGCTCATGCCGCCAAACTTTTGTACCATAATGGGGAAACGCCAGATATTGCCCATGCCAACAGCAGAACCAATACAGGCCAGAATAAACCCCCACTTGCTTTGAAAGCCGTCGCGTGTCTCGAGAGTCTGATTACCCATGTGTTTGCCACTCCTTCTTAGGCTTTAAAAATCAGCGGTTTTCGCGCAACCTATTCAATTCTAACAGAATAAATTTTGAGAAGTCCAGCGCCCCTTGACCCGATGAAGAGCGCTGGACTGTGCTTTCTTATTTCGTCTCGTTCGGATAGGGTTCGAGGAAAGCGTGGAAATGACGCATGGGCAGCGTATGACCCCAGGTAATGCGCATATTCGGGATGCTCTCGCGATCCTCATACAGAGCCTTGACTGCGGCGATGACGTAATCCAGATGCTCCTGTGTCAGGCGGCTGCGGTCTATGGCGAAGCGAACCACATTTGCGAGCTCGGCCTGCTGCTCCGGCGTCTTGAGATCATATTCCATGGAATAGTCGCCAAGCTCGGAGACGCGAATGCCGTAGCGCCGGATTAATTCCAGAGAGAAGCCCTCGCCGGCGAATGTGTCATGGCCGCGCTTGCCGTCAAAGAACTCATCCATATTGATATACACGGCATGACCGCCGGCCGGAAGCACGACACCCTTGACGCCGGCCCGGTAGAAGCCTTCCGCCAGATAGTTGCACTGCGCAACGCGCTCGCGCATGTAGTTGAAGTCGCAGCTCTCATATAAGCCGATGGCGAGCGCCATGATATCTCTTCCGCTCATTCCGCCGTAAGAATCATTTCCGTAGCAGGAGATCTGCTTGACCTTCAGCAGAACACCCACGTCTGTCTTGACGGAACCGTCCGCGTTGAAGTCGGAGAAATTTTTCCAGAACAGACCGCGATCGCGGAAGGCAAGCATACCGCCCATGTTGGCGTGTCCGTCTTTCTTTGCAGACATGGTGAAGGCGTCGCAGTAGGAGAACATCTCTGTCGCGATCTCTGCAATGGATTTGTCCGCGTAGCCCTCCTCGTTCATCTTGATGAAATAGCAGTTTTCTGCCCAGCGGGCGACGTCAAATACCAGCGGAATCTCATACTTGTGCGCGACACGATTGATCTCGCGGATGTTTGCCATGGAGACAGCCTGACCGCAAATCGGATTGTTCGTGATGCAGGTGAAGATCAGCGGAACATTTTCCACACCGACAGCCTGAATCAGCTGCTCGAGCTTTTCAATATCCATATTGCCCTTGAAGGGGTTCTTCTCATAGTGCCCGCCCTCGGGAACCTGATAGAGCAGCTCCTTGTGATACAGATTGCGCGGCACGGATCCCATCTGCTTGATATTGCCCTCTGTGGTATCAAAATGTCCGTTGGAAGGAATGGTGAAGATCTTACCGGGGTGGCGCTGCGCAAGAATTTTCTTGACTATTTCCATCAGAACCGACTCGGCTGCGCGTCCCTGCTGAATGATGAAGGTGTTCGGGCGCTCCATCTGTGCCGCGCCTCCGTTGAACAGACCGCCCTCATATTCGCAGAGGTAGACCTCATCCATCATTTTCTCCACATCGCGGCAGTCGGTTCGCACCAGATCTGCGATCTTCTTCCAGTTTTTTTCACCGCCGCGCTCAAAGATATCACGGAAGGTATCCAGAAGCACATAGTATCCGGTATTGCGTCCGTAAGCCTCGTCTCCAAGGAAGAGCGCCGCCCACTGCTGGTTGGTCATGGCTGTTGTTCCGGAATCGGAGAGCATGTCCACTGTCAGCATGCCGGACGGAAAAGCAAATTCATTGTAGTGTGTGGCCTTCAGGGCGCGTTCGCGCTGCTCGACAGTGACGTCCGGGATATCGCGCACAGCGAAAGCGCAGTGGTGAGGAGCGGGAACGTTCAGGGGATACTCTTTAGACATAATACTTACCTCCATTGAATTGAGCACATCGTGCCTTGATTTTCAGAGGATACTCCGGTCGCCGGAAACTGGGGCTCCCTTGCCTCGTTCCGCAGCTGGCGGACAGTATCATTCATAGAATAAGAAATATAATTTTCAAAGCTTACCTTGCTGCGATCACTTCGATTTCCACCAGTGCATCCTTCGGAAGGCGGGCGACCTCCACCGCGGAACGGGCGGGAAAACCGTTCTGATCAAAAAAATCAGAATAGACCTGATTCATAGCGTTAAAGTTGTTCATGTCACTCAGGAATACTGTGGTTTTCAGGACCTGTGCCATATCGAGGCCTGCGGCTCTGAGTATCGCCTGCACATTGCGCAGGGACTGACGGGTCTGGGCTTCGATTCCCTCCGGGAACAGTCCTGTAGACGGATCAATGGGCAGCTGTCCCGATGTGATGAGCAGTCCGCCGGATGACACGGCCTGTGAATAGGGCCCGATTGCCGCAGGCGCCTGATCCGTGCTGATAACAGTTTTCATTTTGATTCACCTCCTTTTCTTTCTTAGAAAATTTTATCACTATTAAAAAATATTGTCAACGAAGGGATGATAATTCTTACATAATAACCTCATAAAGAATAGTATTTTTGGGCACTATTGCTAAACAAATTAAAAATATTATCTTTGCGAGGAAGTTTTTTCGCGGTTTTGACAAGGCTGTGCCGCTTCGCTATAATAAAAATATTCAATTAAACACAGGACGAGGTGAGCGTATGCCTGTTGTGACAAACCCTCTTTTAAAGCACTATATGAAGCTGACGGAATTTCTGGGACTGGCTCTTGGACCCGACTATGAGGTGGCCCTCCACGATATGACAAACAGGGAGCATTCCATCATTGCAATTGCCAACAATCATGTCAGCGGGAGAAAGGTCGGTGCGCCTTTGACCAATATGGCACTCGGCATATTGCGCGACAAGAGCTATGAGACTTCCGACTATCGCACACATTACTACGGTGTTTCCGTTAATGGTAAGGAATTGCGCTCCAATACGATGTTTATTAAACAGAATGGAAAGCTGATCGGTATGCTCTGCATCAATTTTGATGACAGCCGTTATCGGGCCATCACCCGGCAGATTCTGGGGCTCTGCCATCCCGATATGTTTGTGTCGGATATCCTGTCTCCCTGTGCTTCGGCGGTAAAAGATCCGATTGAGAAGACCTCTGTTCCGGAAAAATTCCATAACAGCACGGAGGCTGTGACTGCGGATACAATCGGGCGGGAGCTTGAGCATATGGGCATCACGGCTGAACGCCTGACTTCGGACGAGAGGCTCAGGATTATTGCTTCTCTTGAGGCTGACGGGATATTCCTGCTGAAAGGGGCGGTCAAAGATGTCGCGCAGAGGTTGCACTGTTCTCAGGCCAGTATTTACCGCTATCTGTCCCAGATCAAAAATAATTCTGCCGGAACGACTGAAATTTGAGGGCATTTTCGCCGAGAACCCCGGGAGCAGATCATTTAATTTTGTGAGGAGGTTCCTCTATGCTGATTCCGCTGCAACATTTTTACCAGATACCGGCATTTGTCAGAGCCTGCAGCTATGAGCATGTATTTGGTTCGCGTGCGCTCACGGCTCTTCGCGCCTATGGAATAGAGAACAGCGATGTGCGCTTTTTCCTCTGCGGATCCGAGAGTTGTCCGGAGGCGGCGCTCTGTCTCCAGAATGGTCTGCTTTCCGTCGCTTCCGAAGGAAACGCCTCTGCGGCTCCGATTGTGGAGTTATGCCGGCAGATTGCTGTCAGAGAAATTCATACGGATTTTGAGCTCTGCCTTTCTCTGAAAAGCATGCTCGGGGGCAGGATGGACAGCTCCTGCTATATGGTGTACGGGAGAGCATCTGTGCAGGACAGCTTTCCGGAGCTGCTCCCCGCTGATCCACAGACGATTTTTTCGGTTCTTCAGCGCAGTCACGAATATTATCGCACACATCTGAACTTTGATCCCTGGAGCAGGGATCTCCGAAATAGGCTGTCCCGCGGTCTTTCGGAGCTGTATCAGCTGAAGGTGGACGGAGAGACCGTTGGAACCGGAAGCATTGCTTCTGAAGATGACAGCAGTGCTGTAATTGCCGCTGTGGCGGTGCTGCCTGAGTACAGACGCCGGGGACTTGGCAGCTGCATCACCTCGTTTCTGACAAAGCGGATTCTTGAAAAGGGAAAGATTCCACGCCTGATTTCCGGTGACGACAAGGTTGCAGACCTGTACCGTCACCTGGGCTTTGAGGTCTGCGGACGCTGGGGCGAATTGTATCTCTGAAGGCGGAAAGTCTTTCGAGTGATAGATTTTGAATTTTGTGCTGCCGCCGGCAGATGAAAATATTTCGATCAGACAAAGAAAAGCATCGCCTCTGTCACCCGGAGTCGCGTGACGGAAGCGATGCCTCTGTTTTTCTGTGCTCTGATGCACAGTCTGCATTCTGATCTGAGATCTGTGCTGTCGGGGCCGCTATCTCCCGAGACGGAGCAGCTCTGCGAGTGTCTCATAGCTGCTCCGCTCCAGCATGCATTTTCCAAAGCTTCTCGGCAGGACGAGGGTGATGCTGTCGCCGCGCCGCTTTTTATCCGCTTTTGCAGCCTGGAGCAGCGCCTCCTCCGGGAGCTCTGTGCTGCGCGGCAGCCGGTATTTCTGAAGCAGGAGCTCCAGCGTTTCCACACATTCCTGCGGGCAGTTTCCGCGGCGCTGTTCCGCCCTCGTCATGATGCCCATGCCGATTGCGACACCCTCGCCGTGATAGATCTCATAGCCGCGGCAGCGCTCCACAGCGTGCCCCAGCGTATGCCCGAAGTTTAGTAGCTGACGATCCCCGAAGTCCTGTTCGTCTCTGGCTACGATATCCCGCTTCAGCTCCACGCAGTGCGTGATGATCTGCGGAAGGACATCCTCTGCGTCTTCCTCAAGCAGGAGCCTGAGCAGCGCAGGGCTCTGTATCATGCCGTACTTGATTACTTCCGCCATGCCCTCCGAAAAGACCTCCCGAGGCAGGGTGCGGAGCACATCTGTATCGCAGAGCACGAGACGCGGCTGTGTGAAGCTTCCGAGCATGTTCTTGCCCTCGGGGAGATCCACTGCGGTCTTCCCGCCGACGGAGGAATCTACCATCGCGAGGAGCGAGGTCGGTATCTGAACACAGGGTACAGAGCGCAGATAGAGGGCTGCTGCGAGACCCGCGAGATCCCCCACGACGCCGCCGCCCAGCGCGACGACGACATCCTCCCGCGTGAGCTCTTTCTCTGCAAAGAAGCGTATGGTCTCCAACAATACAGAGGGATTCTTCGAGGCCTCCCCCGCAGGAAAGACAAAGCGCTCGCTGCGAAAGCCCGCCGCGCGGAGCTTCTCCTGAACTGCCGGGCCGTACAGCGGCCACACATTGGAATCTGAGACGATCACGGCGGATCGTCCGGGAATCAGCTCTGCGATCTGCTCCCCGACATCGCAAAGCAGCCCTGCGCCGATTCTCACCTCGTAGTTCCCTGATGCCTCTACTCTGACTGTCTGCATATTCATCCTCCGCATATTTTGCCGATCGCTCAGCCGAGCGGCGCCTCGAGGCCCGCATTGGCTTCCCCTGCAGCTGCCCGTATGAGGTTCACTGCGCGCGCCACATCCGTGAATTCCTCCGGCCGCAGGGACTGTGCGCCGTCGCAGAGCGCGTGTGTCGGGTCATTGTGCACCTCAATGATCAATCCGTCTGCTCCGCAGGCTGCGGCAGCCATCGCCATCGGCTTCACATAGCGCGCCACGCCGGTCGCGTGACTCGGATCGACAATCACCGGGAGATGGGAGAGCTCGTGCAGCACAGTCACGGCAGAGAGATCCAGAGTGTTTCTGGTTGCGGTCTCGAAGGTGCGGACGCCGCGCTCACAGAGTATCACCTGCTCATTCCCCGCACTCATGATATACTCCGCGCTCATCAGAAGCTCCTTGATGGTGTTTGCGAGGCCGCGCTTTAGGAGTATGGGCTTACTGGTCTTTCCGAGCTCCTTCAGGAGCTCAAAGTTCTGCATATTTCTTGCGCCGACCTGAATCACATCCACTTCCTCAAAGAGTGGAAGATGGTTTGCGTTCATGATCTCTGTGACGATGGGGAGTCCGGTTTCCTTCTTCGCCTCTATGAGCAGCTCGATGCCGTCCGCCTTCAGCCCCTGAAAGTCGTAGGGAGAGGTGCGCGGCTTGAAGGCGCCGCCGCGGAGCATGGTTGCGCCGGAGGCCTTTACGCTCCTTGCGATTGAGATGATCTGTTCCTCGCTCTCCACAGAGCAGGGGCCCGCAATCAGGGCAAAGCTTCCGTGCCCTACCTTTAAGTGCGCTGCACCCACCTCGATCACGCTGTCCTTCGGATGAAACTTTCGGTTCGCCTGCTTGAAGGGCTCAGTGACGCGCTTCACATCGCGGACAATATCAAAGCGTTTCAGCTCGTCCTCACTGATCTTTGAGGTGTCGCCGATCAGGCCGACTATGGTTGTAAAATCTCCCCTTGAGATATGAGTTCTGAGATTCTGCCCCTCAATCCAGTGCAGCAGCTCGTTGAATTTGTCCTCTTTCGCCTGAGAATTTACGATTACGATCATAATTCTGCTCCTTTCCAAGCCTCCCTCACACGCTGACTCTGCCATAGCGCTCCTTCGGAGAAATATCCCACAGGAATAAAATAAACCCGTCTGCGGCGAAGTGTTTTCGCCGCAGGCGGGTCCATAAACTTCCGGTGAATTCTCCGGTGTTTTATTCCGCAGCAGAAAGCACTTTTCCTACCATAGCATAAGCGCTGTAGTAGCAAAAGTAAAAGTAGTTCATTGCTGCGTTCGTTGTTCTCATAAAACACCTCATAAGTATAGAGCTTCGTCTGTCCCGGCGGGAGCTTTTCCCCCTTCGATTGGCGCAAATATAGCACTGTCGTGCGCTCTTGTCAAGCCCTTTTGCAAGACAAAGTGCTGAAGCGGTATGAGCGGTGCGCTTTGCTCAGTCAAGTATCTCCAGCGTACCGTTCGCGATGCGCTGTCCGCTCCTTCGGTCAAAGAGCATGGCCTTTCCGCTGAAGGAGAGCTGTACCTCAGAGCCGATGGTGAAGATATCGCTGCCAAAGACCACACCCGTCAGGAGAAAATCCTCCACACGGATCTTCACCGTGGTCTCCATGCCGGTGGGCATCACGCCGTAGATCTCTCCGCATATTCCCTTGCCGCTCTTGATATCCAAAAATTCGGGGCGAATGCCGATGAGTAGATCTGTGTTCTTCATCTTCTCCGGCTCAAAGGCGGCGTCCTCCTCATTCACGCGGGCAATGTGATAGCGGAAGGCCTCGTCCTTATTTCCCTTCTCGACATAGCCCTTCTCCGTGGACTTTGTTTTCAGCGCCTTTGCTGCCTCTGCCTTTTCTGCGTCGCGCTTCTGGAACCATTCGCCGAGCTTAAGCTCCCGCTCCGGGCGGAAGCGGACTCTGTGGCTGCCGAGCAGAGAGAGGGTGATGCTGCCGTCCGCACTCTGCGCTGTCTCTCCGGGAGTCTCCGCTGTCTCTGCCTCTGCCTCGATGAAGTTGATGGAGGGGTTGCCGACAAAGTCCGCGACGAAGCTGTTGGCGGGACTGTTGTAGACTGTCAGCGGCTCCTCGTACTGCTGCAGCACACCGTTATTGATGAGACATATCTTTGTCGCGAGTGTCATCGCCTCCATCTGGTCGTGTGTGACGTAGACAAAGGTGGAGCCGGTCTCAACGTGAAGACGCTGCAGCTCGTAGCGCATCTCCAGGCGAAGTTTTGCGTCGAGGTTTGAGAGAGGCTCGTCCATGAAGAGCACGGTCGGTTCCGGTGCGAGTGTTCGCGCGATCGCGACGCGCTGCTGCTGGCCGCCGGAGAGCTCCGCCGGGTAGCGGTCCATAAACATGCCGATCTTTACGATGCGGGACACGCGCCGCACCGCAAGATCAATCTCCTCCGCGGAGAGCTTTCGCTCCTCTTTCACCACAGCGCCGTCCTTCATGAACTCGTAGTTTTCATTCAGGCCCTCTGAGATCCGGGTCTCCTCGGCCTTCTTAAGGAGCGCTGCGGCCTCCTCTGAGACCTCTCTTCCGCTCTCCAGATGGTAGCCATAGAGCTTCTTCGCAGTCATCATGGAGATCTGGAAGCTGTCGATCAGCTTGATCAGGCAGCGCTTCTCATCGATCTTTCCGTCCTTGTCGCGGCAGTCCTCTGTGATGCGCCTCACTTCGTCCGCGCGGGAGAGGCAGGCTCCGAGCTGCGCCGTCGTGCGGGCTTCAAAGTCGGTCTTCGGGAGCATTTCCCGCACGTTTGAGAGCCCGAAGGAGATATTCTGCTGCACGGTCATGTTCGGCCAGAGCGCATAGTTCTGGAAGAGAAAGCCGACCTTCCGCTTGTTAGCGGGGATGTTGATGCCCGCCTCACTGTCGAAGACCACGCGGTCCCCGATGGTGATGCGTCCGCTTGTTGGCGTCTCAAGCCCTGCGATCATGCGAAGTATGGTGGTCTTTCCGCAGCCGGAGGGGCCGAGCAGCGTGATAAAGGCGTTGTCCGCGATATCCATGGATACGTCGTCTGTTGCGTAGAATTTATTCCAGCGTTTTGTGATATGTTCCAGTTTGATTTCCGGCATCATTAACCTCCTATGCCCTTGTCGAGGCTTGCGCCCGTGATCTTATTGACTATGGTGTTGCAGATCAGTATCGTGACGATGAGAATCAGGTTGATACCGCTTGAGAAGGCGTAGAGTCCCATCTCATCGAAGTAGTCCAGCGTTGTGGACAGGATGAAGCCCTGCACGCAGAGCAGCATGAAGAGCGAGAGCTCTCTTAAGCAGGTCATGAAGGGCAGGAGATAGCCGCTTATAATCGAGGACTTCTGTATCGGGATGATGATCTTCGTCATGCGCTGGATCCACGGAATGTTCAGGATGATCGCCGATTCCTCGATCTCGCCGGAGAGCTGCAGCATGGAGTTCAGTGCGGCCTTCGACGCGAAGGGAATGTACTTGATGGTGCCGACAATAATCAGCAGCCAGTAGGTGTTGAAGAGATTCACATACTTGTTCGAAAAGAGAATGAAGTATGCGACGCCGACTGCAATGGAGGGCATGAGGTAGGGGAGAAAAGCGACCGCATTTACATAGTTCGCCCAGCTGCTGCGCCTGTCCTTTGAGACCGCGTAGCCGATCAGGGTTCCCATGGTTCCGGCGAGCAGCGCGCAGAGCACGGAGACGATGATGGTTCCCAGGAAGGCCGTGCGTATGGTGTTGTTGTAGAGTATGCCCATCTGCCCGTACATGCCGTTCTCAGTGATATTCTCCGCCGTGATCCACCACTTTGTCGTGAGATTGGCCGCGTCGCCCGTATAGAGGAAGGAGTAGTCGCCGGGGTTCGGCAGGAAGGTCTCAAAGGCAAAGGAAATGATGGGGAAAATGCTGGTGAAGAAGGTCAGGATCACAAGGATCAGGGCGATGAGATAGCGCCCGGCTCTTCCGAGCCGTATCTTGCTGATCTGTCCGGACTTTCCTGTGACGGTCGTGTAGTTCTTCCGGCTGGTCAGAGAGATCTGGTTCAGCAGCATGATCGCGACGCCGAAGACCATCATGATGATGGCGAGCACCGATGCCTCTCCGGTGTATTTTGAGTTCATGGAGACGTACTTCGTGGAGAGGGTGTTCAGCCCGAGGTAGTGCGGCACCGGGTAGGAGCCCATGGCGGAGCCGAAGACCAGCAGTATGGTTGAGAGTATGGCGGGCTTCACCATGGGAAGGGTGATGCGGGTCATGATCTTCCACTTCGGCGTGTCTAGTATGGTGGCGGCTTCCTCAAGGTTTGCGTCCATGTTGCGGAATATGCCGCCGATCAGGATGTAGGCGAAGGGCGCGTAGTGCAGTCCCAGCACCAGAAGGCTGGGGAAGAGTCCCTTGCACCACCAGATCGGCATGCACACCCCGGTCGTCGCGGCGATGAGGCCGTTCTGCGTTCCGGTGACAGCGTTGGAATTGAAGAGATGCTGCCAGACGACCGCCAGCGTCCACTGCGGCATGATGTAGGGGAAGATGAAGATAGAGCTCAGGTACTTCTTCCATGCGAGATCCGTGCGGGTCACAAGGAAGGCCATCACACCGCCAAAGAGGATAGAGACGATGCAGGTTCCAACTGCGAGCCAGACGGTGTTTAAGAGCGGGTTCCAGAGATTTGTCTTCGCCAGTTTGCTGGTGAAGAGATCAATATAGTTTACGAGGGTGTAGCCCTCCGCCTGACCGGTGAGATGCGCGTCAATCGTGCCGGGGTGGATTTTGAAGGTATCCTGAACGATGGCGATGATGGGTGCGACGGTGGTGAAGGTCAGGACGATGCCCATGAGAAGCAGGATCACATTGTGCGGCTTTGAGAAGTAAGTCCGGATCCGGTTTCTCCGTATGGCGGAAGCGCTTGTCCCTCTGTCGTTTGTAGCAGACATAGGCACTCCTTACATGTGGAGAGGAGCGCACCGCATGCTTTGGTGCGGTGATCCCCTCTGTACAGAAAACGCTCCGGGCGTGCTGTAGCCCGCTCGGAGCGCCATGAGAGGTTTCAGAGTTTTTTACTGTGCGGTGTACTTGTCGAGAACCTCGATCCAGGAGCCGATGCCGAATGCGCACTCTGCGCAGTAATCCGGATCCTCAAGAACGAGCTTTCCGTTGGTGGTCCACCACTCGTAGCCGCGATCATTCTTTGCCGCAAACTGGACTGTGGTTCCGTCCTCGGCCATGCCGCCCTGCTGGTGGTGATACTCCGCCTCATTCTCCTCGGCGACCTTCGGGTTTGCGGAGTAACCGCCCATATCCTTGCCCCAAGCGGAGAAGCCGTCCTTTGTGCAGGTCATGTAGGCGATGAAGGCGCAGGCAGTCCACGGAAGCGGGCTGTTGTCAGTGACAAAGAGATAGTGGCAGTAGCCGAAGCCGCCGATGCCCTTGTAGCCGTCGTCATAGGCTGCGACATTGATGTTGTTGACGGAGACAGTTGCAGACTCCTCAACGGAGCGGAGCTTGGAGTAAACCAGCAGTCCGAACTGATCGGTTGCAGAGGCGTCGACCAGGGTGTTGCAGATCGGGCCGTCGTCTGTCTGTGCATTGTAGCTGCCCATCCAGAGCTTGATCCACGCGAGGGAGTAAGCCGCGTCTGCGCCGAGACCAAACTCCTCTGCGACGGACTGGCACTCGGTGACAGTCGGCTGGAAGTAGGCCTTTTTGTCATCCGGAAGCGCATCGAAGGCTTCCTTCATCATGGCTGCGTAGTCGTCTCTGGTCAGCATGTAGAGGAAGTTCTTTCCGACGATCTCGGAATCGACATCCATGAAGAGGCCGTGCTCGTCTTCTGCGACGAAGTCCCAGCAGTTCGTGTAGCTCTTGGAGCCGGTGTTGTTGTACATGAAGACCTTGTTCAGAGTCTGCAGCGGCAGGAAGCCCTCGTAGCTCTCAGCTGTGGTGCCTCTTGCCTCTGCCCAGTCCTTCGGGATGAAGGTGTCGAGGATGCCGGTATCGGTCATCTTCGTCTTGATCTGGTTTCCGTCCTGAATCAGGGTCATCGCAAAGGTTCCGACATCCTTCTTATTGTCTGCGTTGAGCTGATCGAAGATCTTGTTGTTTTTCGGCTGCTGCCACTCGAACTCCATATTGTAGTTCGGATCTATGCTCTGCAGATAGGAGATGAAGAGCGGGAGCGCAGTCTTGCCGCGGCTGGAGTTGCCGACGCCGTAGAACATCTTGCCGTTGGATTCCTCGATGGCTTTTTTGGCAAGCTCCTCGAGGCTCATGCCCTCTGCCTCCTTGATGATCTTCTGAGTCTCAGTGAGTGCTGTGTCATCCTTCTTGCTGCTCTCTGCGGCTGCTGCGGATTCCACAGAGCCGCCCTCAGCGGGTGCCGCTGTTGTGGCGGTGTTTCCTCCGCCGCAGGCTGCGAGCGAGCAGACCATGGCAGCGGATAAGATGACAGACAATGCTTTTCTCATATTCCTTCCTCCTCCTGAAATGAATGGATAAATAATAACAGTTACATGAGCAATTACTTGTATATTCTGTATTATAAAATTTTGGGGAGAGGAAGGAAATGGGACAATTCTGTTAAAGTTATTAAAAAACTGCGATTTCAGGATGGAACATTATAACAAAGCTGTTCTCTGCTCACACGCCGTAGAAATCGTGCAGCATCAGCGCGCAGCTCAGCGCAGTGCGGCTGTAGTAGCTCTGCAGATCTATGCCGCAGAGCTCCCGTATGGTCTTCAGGCGGTTTAAAAGGGTGTGACGGTGGATGAAGAGCCGCTCTGCGGTGCGCGTCGTGTTGCAGTTCTCCGAGAGATAGATGCGGAGCGTCAGGACGTACTCGCTCCCCTTGCTCCTGTCCTTCTCCAGGAGAAGCTGAAGGGGCTTGCTCTGGACAAAGACGGTGCGTCCCGTGAGGTAGAGAGTCCCCAGACTCTCGATAAAGCTGTAGCTCTCATTGGTGCAGACCCCGCGCCGCGCCTCGATCTTCCGGAGAAGAGCCAGACAGTGCGCACTGTTTCGAAAGGCGCGGGAGAGTGCGTCCGCGGAGGGTACGGCATCTGCGCCGAGATAGAAGTTGATGCCGCTCTGTTCTGAGATCAGGGTGAGCTGAATCTGTATATCATGGGAGAGTGCGGCGAAGCTCACTCCCTCCTTGAGACGCAGGAGAAAGCATCCCTGCCCGCCGGAGCGGAAGGCGGAGAGGCAGCGGGCAGAGCGGGAGGAGAGCGCGCTTCCGATGCGCCTTAAGGCCGTATCTACCGCTTCTGCCTGTACTGCGTTTGCGTTGACTGCGCGGAGACAGAGAAGGCAGCTCCCGCTGCCAAAGAGTGCGGGACGGTCAGCATCGCCCGCGTGTGCCTCCTCCTCTGTGAACTGCTCTGAGAGCGTCTGCTGAAAGTAGCCCGCATCGAAGCCGGAGGGGGTCAGGAGCTCCGGCTCCGCACCGATCTCTCCGATCAGGGTGCGGAGGATGTCGGAGAAGGAATAGTCCGGCGGAAGGTTCAGTATGGGGAGCGCATGGCAGTTCGCGTCCTCCAGAATAAAGTCCGGGATCTGGTCAATGTAGTAGCCGGTCTGGATCGCGATGCCGGAGATGCCGCGGCTTTTCAGCCTTGCGATGAGGTCTCCGTATTTCCCGCGGTCTGCGAGTCCGTAGCCTGTCGTGATGAGGAGCTCTCCCGGCTTGATGGTGTCGGGGCTGTCGAGTATCTCCATGATATTCACCCAGGTCACGCGGTTCTCGATGCCGCGTATGCCCGATGCGAGGCGCAGTCCCGGAAAGAGCCTGCGGTTTAAGATGTCGCTGATTGTGAGTGCCATGAATATCCTCCTGTTCATCTGCCGTGCGTTCTGAACGGCTGCGGCGGAAGTATCTGCCGTATTGCAGCTTGCCTGTTCTTAATAAGCCACAGTATACCCTTCTTTGCTTGTCCCCGCCAGAAGGAAAGTATGTAAGGCCTTTTTGCGCAGGGGACGGAAGCCTTGACGCGGTCATCAAAAATGTGCTTGCAATATACCCGGTGATGGTATAATATAAAATCGAAAATACAGGGTGGGGGTATATATGGCAGAGTTCATTCAGAGAAAGGGTGGAGGAAATGTCAGAGCTGAAGAGAAGCAATGAAATAGAAATAAAGGAAGCGCTCTGTCCGGAGAGCATGGAGACAGAGGGCGGAGGCTGCTGCGCCTGCTCAGGACGGACGAAGCAGAGAGGGGAGAAGGAGTATCGGGATCTCATGAACCGTCTGAATCGCATTGAGGGTCAGATACGCGGGATCAAGAGTATGCTGGAGCGGGATGCCTACTGCATCGACATCCTGAATCAGGTCTCCGCCGCGAATTGCGCGCTGAACAGCTTCAACAAGGTGCTGCTCGCCAATCATCTCCGTTCCTGCGTGGTTGAGGACGTACAGAGCGGCGGAAGTGAGAAGCTGGATGAGCTGGTGAAGACGCTGCAGAAGCTCATGAAGTGAGCGTGGAAAGAAGGTTATTGCATGGAACAGTATACAGTTACGGGTATGAGCTGTGCGGCCTGCCAGGCGCGCGTCGAGAAGGCAGTCTCAAAGCTTCCGGGCGTCACGGCCTGCTCCGTGAGTCTCCTCACAAACTCCATGGGAGTGGAGGGAGATGTCGCAGAGGAAGCAGTCATCAAGGCAGTGGAGGATGCGGGCTACGGTGCTGCGCGAAAGGAAGCGGCTGTACAGCGTCAGGGACTTAGCGCGAAGCTCGCCGCGGAGGAGGAGGCGCTGAAGGACAGGGCGACGCCGCTGTTAAAAAAAAGACTGATTGCGTCACTCGCCTTTCTTATTCTGCTCATGTATGTCTCTATGGGACATATGATGTGGGGGCTGCCACTGCCCGCCTTTTACGACGGCAATCCCGCTGCGCTGGGGCTGACAGAGCTTCTGCTTGCAGCGATCGTGATGGTGATCAATCAGCGCTTCTTCATCAGCGGCTTTAAGGGGCTTGTACACGGCGCGCCGAATATGGACACGCTGATCGCACTGGGCTCTGCCGCGGCCTTTGTCTACTCCACAGCGATGCTTTTTGCGCTGACACGTGCGCTGGCGGATGGAGACCATGCGCGGGCCATGCACTATCAGATGGAATTCTATTTTGAGTCGGCTGCTATGATACTGGCGCTTATCACGGTCGGAAAGATGCTGGAGGCCCACTCCAAGGGAAAGACCACCAGCGCCTTGAAGGGGCTCATGGCGCTCGCGCCGAAAACAGCAGTGCTGCTTCGCGGCGGGAGGGAGGAGACTGTGCCGGTGGACAGCGTGCGCGTCGGAGATATCTTTGTGGTGCGCCCGGGAGAGACCGTACCGGTGGACGGCATTGTAATAGAAGGAAGCAGTGCGGTGAATGAGGCGGCGCTCACCGGGGAGAGCCTTCCGGTGGATAAGAGCGAGGGGGCAGAGGTCTCCTCCGCGACGCTGAATCAGTCCGGTTTTCTGAAGTGCCGTGCGACGCGGGTCGGAGAGGACAGCTCGCTCGCACAGATCATTCGGATGGTCAGCGATGCGGCAGCGACAAAGGCTCCTGTGGCAAAGCTTGCGGACCGCATCTCTGCTGTCTTTGTGCCCGCGGTGATCGTGGTGGCACTCATCACTGTCGCGATTTGGCTGTCCGTGGGACAGAGCGCGGGCTTTGCGCTCTCGCGCGGCATCAGCGTCCTTGTGGTGAGCTGCCCCTGCGCGCTGGGGCTGGCAACTCCGGTGGCGATCATGGTGGGCAATGGCGTCGGCGCGCGACACGGTATTCTCTTTAAGAATGCGGCGGCACTACAGGAGGCGGGGAATGTTCAGATTGTGGCGCTGGATAAGACCGGAACCATCACAAAGGGAACACCGGAGGTGACGGAGCTTGTTCCTGCGGAGGGCGTTTCGGAGACGGAGCTTCTTGAAAAGGCCTGTGCGCTGGAGCTTCGGAGTGAGCACCCGCTCGCGGGAGCGGTGGTCAGATTTGCAAGGCAGAGAGGGATCAAGGAGGCAGAGGTCTCCGACTTTACAGCGCTTCCCGGCAATGGACTTTGTGCAAGGCTTGGGGGACTTGAGCTGTACGGCGGCAACCTCGGGCTGATCAGTGGGGTTGCGGAGGTCTCTGAGACTGTAAAAAGGCGTGCGGAGCAGCTCGCGTCAGAGGGAAAGACGCCGCTCTTCTTTTCGGAGGACGGGCGCTGCCTTGGCATGATCGCAGTGGCAGACACCATCAAGGAGGAGAGCGCTGCGGCCATACAGGAGCTGAAGCGAATGGGCCTTCGGGTGGTCATGCTGACGGGGGACAACCGGCGCACGGCGGAGGCCATCGGCAGACAGGCGGGTGTCGATCAGGTGATCGCGGGCGTCCTGCCGGACGGCAAGGAGGCAGTGATACGCGCGCTTCAGGAGAAGGGCAGCGTTGTCATGGTGGGAGACGGAATCAATGATGCGCCCGCTCTGACCCGCGCAGATATTGGCATTGCCATCGGTGCGGGAACCGATGTGGCGATCGATGCGGCACATATCGTTTTGATGAAGAGCCGTCTGACGGACGTTCCGGCAGCGATACGTCTGAGCCGCGCGAGCTACCGGAATATTGTGGAGAATCTCTTCTGGGCGCTGTTCTACAATACCCTGCTCATTCCTGCGGCTGCGGGAGCCTACATTCACCTCTTCGGCATCACCATGACGCCGATGTTCGGTGCGGCTGCAATGAGTCTCTCGAGCTTCTGCGTGGTGACAAATGCGCTGCGGCTGAATCTTATGGATATTTACGACGCCCGTCGCGACAGAAGTCGCAGACAGGCTGACATGGCAGAGCTGGAGCTTGAGACAGAGGACGGAGCTCAGAAAGATTATTTTATCGCCGGAGACGGCGGGAAAGGAAGAACGATGAAGAAGCTGATGGAGATTGAGGGCATGATGTGCGGACACTGCGAGGCTGCTGTGAAGAAGGCACTGGAGGCGCTGCCGGAGGTGGAGAGCGCAGAGGTGAGCCACGAGAAGGGCAGCGCACTGGTCACACTGCGGGAGAACACGGAGGATGTGGCGCTGAAGCAGGCGGTCGAGGCGAAGGATTACACGGTGAAGGGCATACGGGAGGTATGAATCGGCATTTGCCGTAATTCCCGCTTTACTTTGACCAAGACCGGGCTCATAATACAGCTATGAAAATGAGCTGGAATGCAGGGCCTCTGATCGAGGAGCTGATAAAAGAAAACAGAGTGATCTCCCTTGTGGGCAGCGGCGGTAAAACGACGCTGCTCTGTTTTCTTGCCATGCAGGCAATGAAAATCCCCACCGGGGCAGAACCCTGCGGGTATGCAGAGGGGGCTGCACCGGTGTGGAAAGCCTGTGGGGCAGAATTTGTTCCGCAGAAGATGTCGCGGAAGCGCCGTGTCCTCATGACGACTACGACGAAGCTCTATCTTCCGAAGCGGCGGCTTCTCTGTGAGACGGAGGAGGACTGCGCCCGGGAGTGGAGGAGCGGTCGGGCTGCGCTTCTGGGACGTCCCGCGAAGCCGGGGGAGGGAGATGTGCGAAAGCTCTGCGCGCCGGAGCCGGAGCTGCTCACTGCAATGATACGCAAGGCGGAGTGCAGTGTGATAGAGGCAGATGGCGCGAGAATGCTTCCGATGAAATATCCCGCGGCACATGAGCCGGCGCTGCATCCGGAGACAGATACCGTGCTTGCGGTGATCGGGATGTCCGCGCTGGGACAGAGACTGTGCGACTGCTGCTTTCGCTGGGCGCTCTCGGGACTTCCGGGGGAGCACCGCGTCACGGAGGAGGATGTCGTGCGTCTGCTCGCCTCAGAGCAGGGAGGCAGGAAGGCGGTCGCTCGGCGCAGATACCTTGCAGTGCTGAATCAGTGCGACACGGAGCAGCTTCAGAGAAGCGCGGAGCGCATACTCAGGGAATTGCGGGAGCGCTATGGGATCGCAGGGCTGTGGAGCGCATTCTCCGCGGCGGAGAGGGAGGAGGGACAGTATGCTTTGTGAAGAACTGATTGTTGTGCGGGGCGGAGGAGATATCGCCACCGGGACCATCCACAGGCTGTGGAGGAGCGGCTTTCGCGTGCTGGTGCTGGAGCTGCCGAATCCCTCCGCAATTCGCAGAAGAGTCGCAGTCAGCGAGGCGATGTTTCAGGGAAGTACGGAGGTAGAGGGAATGCGTGCCGTGCGCATCGAGTGTCCGGCGGAGCTGGATGCAGTGCTTCTTAGGAATGAGGTTCCGGTCCTTCAGGACCCGGCAGGAGAGAGCATTTCCCGCCTGCGGCCCTCTGTGCTTGTGGACGCCATACTCGCAAAGCGGAATTGCGGGACGACGCGCGGCATGGCTCCGCTCACAATCGCGCTCGGGCCGGGCTTCACCGCGGGCGTGGATGCAGATTTTGTGATCGAGACGCAGCGCGGACACGATCTGGGGCGCATCATCACAGAGGGAAGCGCGGCGCAGAATACAGGTGTTCCGGGGCTCATCGCCGGGCAGGGCGCGCTTCGCGTGATTCACGCGCCGGAGAGCGGGTGCATTCACAACCGCTGTGAGATCGGGGATATTGTGCGGGAGGGAGAGCTGCTCGCCACAATCGGAGAGACAGAGGTCAGAGCAAGCTTATCCGGCGTGCTCCGCGGCATCATCCGGGACGGCTATCCGGTGGAGCGGGGGCTGAAGATCGCGGATATTGATCCGCGGATATCCGAGCAGAAGAATTGCAGCACGATCTCGGATAAGTCGCGCTGCATTGCGGGCAGTGTGCTGGAGCTTCTCTGCAGGCATAGGTATCAGCAGTTGAAATAACAGGCGGAATCCATAGTTTTATGGAGGAAGCTGTTTTTTTACCAAAGGACTGGACATACTGTCCATAAAAATCAAAAATTATAGAAAAAAAGTGCAAAATAAATTTTTGATGTTATGATGCCCTTAATTGATACAGTTATTTCGGCTCCGGGACGGAGCCTCGGGACATTCCGTCCTGTGACAAAGCTTTCAGGGGAGGAAGAATCATGGCATTTCACGGTACATTCTGGGCATTGCTGCCGCCGATCGTCGCAATTGCACTGGCACTGATCACAAAGGAGGTCTACAGCTCCCTCTTTCTGGGGATTCTTGTGGGCGGCCTCTTCTACTCGGGCTTCAGCTTTGAGGGGACGCTGAATCACATCTTCAGCGAGGGGCTCATCGCGCAGATATCCGATCCCTACAATGTCGGGATACTCATGTTTCTCGTGTTCCTCGGCGTGCTGGTCTCACTGATGAACCGGGCGGGAGGCTCCGCGGCCTTCGGGCAGTGGGCGGCGAGGCGCTTTAAGACCCGCATTGGTGTGCAGCTTGCGACGATCCTTCTGGGCTGTCTCATCTTTATAGACGACTACTTCAACTGCCTGACAGTGGGCAGTGTGATGCGCCCGGTGACGGACAGGCAGAATGTCTCAAGGGCGAAGCTCGCCTATCTGATTGATGCGACAGCGGCGCCGATCTGCATCATCGCGCCGATCTCTTCCTGGGCGGCGGCCATCTCCGGCTTTGCACCTGAGGGGACGAACGGACTGATGCTCTTTATCAACGCGATTCCCTATAATTTCTACGCGCTCTTCACCATACTCATGATGGTGACGCTGACAGTTCTGCGTCTGGACTACGGCCCGATGGCGCGGCACGAGGCAAATGCGCTGCGCGGAAATATTTTCACGGTCAATCCTCCGGTCAGCACAGAGAATGAGAGCGCTGCGGGCAAGGGCGGCGTTTTGGATCTGGTCCTTCCCATCTTAGTCCTCATTGTGAGCTGTGTCGTGGGCATGATCTACACCGGCGGGTTTTTTGAGGGCACCAGCTTTGTGGATTCCTTTGCAAACAGTGACGCCTCGGTGGGACTGGTGCTTGGCTCCTTTGTGGCGCTGGTACTGACGATTGCGGCGTATTCTCTCCGCGGCGTGCTGGAGTTCAGAGACTGCATGAGCTGTCTGACGGAGGGCTTCAAGGCCATGGTTCCGGCCATCATGATACTCTGCCTTGCATGGACGCTGAAGGGCATGACAGATTCCCTCGGTGCGGCGGAGTATGTCGCCGGTGTCGTGGAGCACAGCGCGGGGTCAATGCTGAACTTTCTTCCGGCGATTGTCTTTCTGATCGCCTGCGGTCTTGCCTTCGCAACGGGAACTTCCTGGGGAACCTTCGGTATCCTGATTCCGATCACGCTGAAGGTATTCCCGCTTGAGAGCGGAAATCCGCTGGCTATCATCTGCGTCTCCGCCTGCATGGCGGGTGCGGTCTGCGGCGATCACTGCTCCCCGATCTCCGACACGACTATCATGAGCTCTGCCGGGGCGCAGTGTGACCATATCGCACATGTCTCCACGCAGATGCCATACGCACTGAGCTGCGCCCTGATCTCTTTCCTCACCTATGTGGTGGCGGGCTTTGTGCAGAACGCGCTCATCTCCCTTGCAGTTGGCGCTGCCCTCCTTCTTGCGATGATGTCTGTGCTCCACTTTGCACAGCAGAGGGCAGAGAATCCGCTGACAGGAGCAGAGGCGGGCAAGGAGATCGCAGGCTGAGGAGAAGTGGACTGCTGCCTGAAAAAACAGATGATACGATACGCGGGTGGTGTGCCGACATCATCCGCGTCTTTTACTATGTTTTTTGATGTGCGAAGCGGAGGAAGAGGCACTGCAGCATTGCAAAGCGGGGAGTGAGAGGGTATAGTGTAAGCGCAAAGAGACGGAGACCATGGAGCTTCAGAATGAGGAGCGGAGCCTCTGTCTGTGAGAACTTAAGACAGGGATAAGGGGACAGAGTGCGTATGGGAGAGCTGCGGAGACTGATACTGGCACAGGCCATCCTGCTGGGCGGGCAGTGCCTGCTCTATTTCGGTGTTGAGGCGCTTGAGGGGCCTCCGCACAATGTGGAGCGCGGGATAGACCGCCGCATTCCCTTTGCCCCCGTGTGGGTGTATATCTATGTGCTGTGGTTTCCGCTCATCGCGCTGTTTCCGCTGGCGCTCTACTTTGCATCTCCGCTGCACTACGGGCGCTATATGACTGCGATGGCTGCGGATATTGTCCTGAGTCTCATCTGTTACCTTGCCTATCCCACGACCTTTCGCCGACCGGCGCCGCCGGAGAGCGCCACGGGGCTTGTCATGCAGTTGGTGTACCGGGGGAGCTACAAGGGACTGAACTGTGCGCCCAGCATGCACTGCTCCATGTGCTATATTGTGCTGGCGATGGCGCTTGTGAGTCCGGGGCTAATGCTTCCGGTTCGCGGCATCGCGGTGATCCTGTCCGCGCTGATTGTGCTCTCGACCCTGTACACGAAGCAGCATGTTCTGATTGATGCGCTCTCTGCGCTGCCGCTTGCGGCGCTCTGCTGGGGCCTCGGAAGGCTGTTTCCGTTTGCGGTGCTGGGAGAGTGGATCGCGCGCAGCTGATGTGAGGGCGGAGTGCGGTACAGCTTTGGCAGACTTATATACATGCAGTGTATGCGGAACGCTATGGTATTTGGAGATGAGAGAATGCGGCGCAGTCTCTGCGAGAGAGGAACGGGGACAGTGGGATATGTTTCCCGTCATCGCAGGGAGTGAGAGATTGGCAGCGGAAGGCTGAGAAAGGGAGGATATCATGCCTGAGAATCGGCCGGGAGCGAGAGAGAAGCATGTGACAGGACAGGGCGCGGGCGTCCACAGGAGGGGGCAGGGGCTCGGCACCGGCGGCATGCAGCAGCCTATATTGCGGACAACAGTCTGACGCTCTCCGGGCTTCAGTGGACAGAGGGGGCGGAAGGAAAACCGGCGCTTGCACTCACGGAGGCGCAGTGGGGGCTTGTGAACCGCCTGGATCTGAATCCGTTCTATGACGACGGAACGGGCTATGTCGATATGGGTCTCGACAATCTCTATGAATTCAGCGGGGAAGGAGAGCTGATCGCGGAGGGATAGAGTATGAATGCACTTACGATCATTGGAATTGCGGCGGCCGTCTCATTTCTGGGAGGGCTTTTCTACCTGCGACATAAGTCACGACAGCTTTCACGCCTGCTCTTTGGCACAAATTCTCTCATTGAGGGGCTCAGGCGGCGGGAGGAGCTCTATGAGGAGGGTCCGAAGAGCGTGGCGGGGATGACGCGCGTGGAGCTCCCGCGGATCAGGGAGGACTTTCCGGAATTTCACTGGCCGGAGTGGAGGCAGCGCTGTGAGCTGCTGCTGAAGCGCTATCTGAAGGCAGTGGAGCAGCAGAACAGGGCGGGACTTCCGGACGGCTCAGAGGCGATCCGGGAGCAGCTTCAGCTTCGTATTGAGGACGCAGTGCGAAGGGGCATACGCGAGCGCTTTGAGGAGATATATGTGCATCAGACAGAGATCACGCGCTATGAGCGGCAGAGTGCGCTCTGCAGAATCATCGTGCAGACTGCGCTGGAGTACCGGCATCCGGTCTGGCAGTCGGGGGAGCAGGCGCAGCGCTCCGGGGAAGTGCGGAAGGGGCAGCATCGCTTCCAGCTGGAGCTGATCCATGTGCAGGACAGCTCCCGTGTGGAGGGAGCCGCGACAGGACTGCACTGTCCGAACTGCGGCGCGCCGGTCACGGATCTCGGGGCGCGTCACTGCCAGTACTGCGGGATAGAGCTGGAGGTCATGAATATACGTATCTGGCGCTTGGATCGTCTGGAGGAGCGGTAGATTATTGTTAAAAATATAGCAAAGTGCATAAAAAATAGAAATAAAATATTGAATAAATTATGCGATATTGCTATAATTATACTGACAAGCTGCGAAATGACCGTATTGAAGTTTACAGAGAGGGGTGTATTCATGAAGGAAAAACGGAAACTTGCGCTGTCTACACAGATTTTTATTGCACTGGTGCTTGCGATTGCCGCCGGCATCGCCTTTACCGGAAATCCGGAGCTTGCGACGAAATTCATCAAGCCCTTTGGTACCATCTTTCTGAATTTGATCAAGTGGATCGTCGCGCCGCTGGTCTTTTTCTCTATTATGTCCGGCGTTATCTCCATGAAGGATATTCGCCGGCTCGGGGCGATAGGCGGAAAGACCGTTCTCTACTACATGTGTACGACTGCCTTCGCCGTGACGATAGGTCTGATCTTTGCAAATCTTTTCAAGGGGACCTTCCCGGTATTGCAGACGAGCGATTTAAGCTACGAGGCCAATTCCTCCGTGAGTTTTATGGACACGCTGGTCGGCGTCTTCCCGAATAACTTCATGAAGCCCTTTGTGGAATCCAATATGCTGCAGGTGATTGTGGCCTCTCTCTTCATCGGCTTCGCGATCATCCTTGCGGGAGAGAAGTCCGGAAAGAGCGTGGATGCAGTTTTGGCAGTAAATGAGATCTGCATGAAAACGATGGAGATGATACTGAAACTCTCACCCATCGGCGTCTTCTGTCTCCTCTGTCCCGTCGTCGCGGAGAACGGCCCGTCCATCATCGGCTCTCTCGCGAAGGTGCTGCTGGTCGCCTATATCTGCTATGTCATTCATGCGGCTCTGGTCTATTCCATGACGGTCGCGGCAATTGGAAAGATGAGCCCGCTGAAGTTTTTCAGGGGGATGATGCCGGCTATCATTCTGGCCTTCTCCTCCGCCTCCTCTGTCGGCACCCTGCCCATGAATATGGAGTGCTCAGAGAAGCTCGGCGTTCCGAAGGATATCTACTCCTTTGTGCTGCCGCTCGGCGCAACCATCAATATGGACGGAACCGCGATCTATCAGGGTGTCTGCGCCATCTTTATCGCAACCTGCTACGGACTGAGCTTAAGCTTTTCCCAGATGCTCACCATCGTGCTCACGGCTACCCTCGCTTCTATCGGCACAGCGGGTGTGCCCGGTGCGGGTATGGTGATGCTCGCCATGGTGCTGGAGTCTGTGGGGCTGCCGGTAGAGGGAATCGCGCTGGTGGCCGGCGTGGACCGTATCTTTGATATGGGCCGCACAACTGTGAATATCACCGGCGATGCGGCCTGTGCGGTCGTCGTATCCGCAAAGGAGAGGCTCAGCGGGAAATAAAGACTGCCCCGGAAGGGATGGGTATAGGAACAATGGCTGCGGCGGGCGGAGACGCCCGCTGTTTGCGTACAGGAGAAGGAATATGAGAGTTTGTTCCGGAGGAAAATCCGAACAGATGGTTTTGTGCAGAACTGTCCGGGCGGATAAAGAAAGTGAGGGAGCGTGCAATGGAGAATATCAGGCTTACAAAATTGACAGAGTGTTCCGGCTGTGGTGCAAAGGTCGGAGCAGGGGAGCTCGCCAGGCTCCTTCAGGATCTTCCGGTGCACCGGGATGCACGGCTGCTGGTCGGCTATGACAAGAGCGATGATGCCTCGGTCTATCAGCTCACAGAGGATACCGCCATTGTTCAGACAGTGGATTTCTTTCCTCCCATCGCGGACGATCCATATACCTTCGGGGCGATTGCCGCGGCAAATGCACTTTCCGATGTCTATGCCATGGGGGGAGAGCCCCTGACAGCGCTGAATATCATGATGGTGCCGGAGGATATGCCGCGGGAACAGGTGCACGGGATACTTCGCGGCGGATATGCGAAGATCTATGAGGCGGGGGCGATGATCACCGGGGGGCACAGCATTTATGACAGAGAGCCAAAGTACGGTATGGCAGTTACGGGTATCGTGCATCCGAAGCGCATTCTTACAAATGCGGGAGGCAGGCCCGGCGATATCCTGTTCTACACAAAACCGCTCGGTATCGGTGTGCTGACGACGGCAGGGAAGGGCGGACTGCTCTCAGAGGAGCAGCAGAGCAGAGTGAATGAGCTTATGATGACTCTGAATAAATACGCGCGGGATATTATGGTGCAGTATCCCGTGCATGCCTGTACAGATGTCACGGGCTTTGGACTGCTGGGGCATCTCCTGGAGATGTCACAGGGGGCGGATGCGGAGATCCATATCTGTACAGAGAGGCTTCAGTTTCTTCCGGGCGCACTTGAATTCGCAGAGCTGGGCCTGGTTCCGGCCGGGGCATACAGGAACCGGCGCTATGCGGAGCAGGCGACAGAGCTTGGCGCCCTGCCGCTGGCGCTCCAGGACCTGCTCTTCGATCCGCAGACCTCCGGAGGACTGATGATCGCTGTCGCGCCGGAGGCAGCGGATGCGCTCGAGGCAGCTCTGCGCCGGGATGCGCGCGTGCCAAAGGTGCAGCGCGTCGGAGAGCTGCGGGAGTACCGGGGAAGCAAGCGGATATTTGCAGAGTAATGCATGTACGAGAATTTGAGACAGACTGCATGGTACGGAAGCAGGGGAGCTTATACTGACGGAAAGTATTTCTGTAAAGACGTGAAAGCGGATGTAGTGTGACAGGGTCAGTCTGTCAGACTTTCCTCCTCTTTCGGGGGAAAAGTCCTCTCAAGGTATGCTGCGGTACTCTGCGGCACCAGAGTGCGGAGCGTCTCTGTCCATCCCTGCTTCTTAAGGAGCGCGCGCACGCGGGAGGCGCTGATGGGGGCGGAAGCATCGGAGACCCGGGGGATTTCTGTAAACTGAATGCCGCGCGCGGGCAGAAGCTCCCGCATGGCGCGGTTGTAGCGCGCGGTGGTGGGATCCAGCGGCTCCTCGCCCGCAAAGCGGACTGTGATGTTCAGCGCGGGGGCGATGCGTTCCGCGAAGAGGGTGATATCCAGCTCGCACTGCAGAGCGGCGGCATCCTCCCCGGCCTTCAGGAAATAGCTGGGAAAAGTGGAGGCAGAGATCATGTAGGGCCCGCTGAATACAGGGTATACATTTTTGAGATCGCCGGTCGCAGCTTTCACAAGCTCCATTCGCACGGCGGAGGAGAACATGGAGCGATCCTCCTCGACGACAAAGAGATACAGAAAATCACAGCGCGCCGCGGCATAGGCAACGAGCGCGCGGTGCCCCAGCGTGAAGGGATTGCAGTTCATGACGATCGCGCCGATCTGTGGGCCGTGTCCGGCATCAGCCGCAGCTTTTTCGGAAATCACCTTGAAATCGGAGGGAGCGGCGGCGCGTATCGCAGCAGCGTAGCGCTCGGGGCCCTGTGCTCTGTTTTCCAGCATGGTGACCTGCTCCGTATGCGCGAGCACATGAAAGCCGCAGGAGAGAAACAGCGTCTCATTGTGTCTGCGGGTGATGACGAAGAGCTCCGAGATACCGGCGGCAAAGCGGTTTTGCAGGAGCTCTGAGACGAGTGCGCCCAGCATATTATGACCGCGGAGCGAGGCGTCAAGCGCAAAGCACTTCAGCAGTGCGCCTGCGGCGCAGCCGCAGCCGTGCAGCACCTCATCCTCATCATAGACGCCATAGGCCAGCTCGATATCCTCCTCAAAGCGGAGCTCATGCGCGCTGAGAAATTCTGAGAGCGCAGTGCGCTCCGGGGGATAGCTTAGAGCGATTTCTCTGATATAATAGTCTTCGATCATAGGGTCTCCTCTGTCCGGCGCCGCGCGGGTCTTTGTCTGTGCCGGGAATCATACATCCATCATACAACAAAAGCGGAGCTGCAGCATGTGCTTTTTGGACAGCGAAGGGATGAAGGGGACGGAGACTCACATTTTAAGGAAATACGGAAAAGGAGAGCACTGCCTTGGGTCTGTGTGTTGAGCTGCAAAATATTACGACTTCCTACGGAGGGCCTCACATCCTTTCCGATCTGAGCATGCGGATTGGGAAGGGGGAACTGCTGTCTCTCCTGGGAGCCTCCGGCTGCGGGAAGACAACGCTGCTGCGCGTGATCGCCGGATTGCATCAAGTATCATCAGGGGAGATTCTCTTTGACGGAGTATCTGTAAAAGGTCTTCGACCGGGTCAGCGCGGCATTGGGATGCTCTTTCAGGAGCGGCGCCTCCTCCCGGCGATCACGGTGCGGGAGAATCTGGAGATCTGTATGCGGCCGGGCGGTCTCTCCGGAGACCGGCTTCGTGCGGAGGCAGAGCAGTACCTGCGTCTCTTTCGTATGGAGGATTACGGCGACACCTGTCCGGAGGAGCTCTCCGGTGGACAGCAGCAGAGAGTGGCGCTGGCCCGTGCCTTCTGTATGAAGCCTCGTCTTCTCCTGCTGGATGAGCCCTTCACAGGTCTGGATGAGGTGCTCCGGGAGGAGCTGTCTGTACAGCTGCGCTCGCTGCAGAGGCGGCACGGCATTACGACCCTTCTTGTGACGCATGACAGAGCGGAGGCGCAGCGGATTTCCGACCGGGTGCTGCTCATGGAACAGGGAGATAGAACGGAGTTCAAAGAGCTGCTGTAAAGCGCCTGAAATTTGGATATTTTGAAGCTTGTTTTTCCGGCGCTTTTTTTGTAGAGTGCAGGAGAACAGAATTGTTTTCTCAGAATTAACTGAGGGTGCGGAGCGCAGGCTCCGCCACAGGGAAAGGAAGTAGACAGAGTGAGCATCAGGATAGGTATTTTGGGCTATGGAAATCTGGGACGCGGAGTGGAGAGCGCCATCCGGCAGAATCCGGATATGGAGCTGAAGGCTGTATTTACAAGAAGGGCGCCGGAGAGCGTTAAGCTGCACACGGAGCATATTCCCGTCGTGCATCTTGAGGATATCCGGGCGTGGAGAGATGAGATTGATGTGATGGTACTCTGCGGCGGCAGCGCGACGGATCTTCCGGAACAGATGCCTGAGTACGCGAGAGAATTCAATGTGATCAACAGCTTTGACACGCATGCGAAGATCCCGGAGCACTTTGCAGCGGTGGATGCAGCTGCGCGGGAGGGCGGAAAGGCTGCGCTGATCTCTGTCGGCTGGGATCCGGGGATGTTTTCCCTGAATCGTCTCATCTCGACGGCGATTCTGCCGGAGGGGAAGAACTATACTTTCTGGGGACGCGGCGTGAGCCAGGGGCACTCGGATGCGTGCAGGCGCATACCGGGTGTGCTGGATGCGAGACAGTATACGATACCTGTGGCAGAGTCCGCAGCGCGTGTGAGGAGAGGGGAGCAGCCGGAATTCCAGACCGGAGACATGCACACCAGAGAGGTCTTTGTCGTGGCCGAGGAGGGGGCGGATCGCGCTGCAATTGAGGCAGAGATCTGTTCCATGCCGAATTACTTTGCGGATTATCACACCAGCGTACACTTTATCTCTGCGGAGGAGATGCAGAAGAACCACCAGGGACTTCCTCACGGAGGCTTTGTGATCCGCAGCGGAGTGACCGGCTTTTTGAAGGAGCATAAGGAGATTGTGGAGTACAGCGTAAAGCTCGACTCAAACCCGGAGTTTACCGGAAGCATACTGGTTGCCTACGCGAGGGCGCTGTACCGTCTTGCGTCAGAGGGACGGAAGGGCTGCCTGACCGTCTTTGACATTGCGCCCGCTTACCTGAGCCCGCTGAGTGCTGAGGAGCTTCGCGTACATCTGTTGTAATACCTTTTCTGTACACTGCAGGAACAGGATCAAAAGGACAAGGGGCACGGACTGGCATATTCAGTCTGTGCCCCTTGCTTTATGCGCATGATTGCGCGGCTGTGTTACTCCGTCTGTTTTTGCTCTCTTTTTGCGACTTCTGCTGCGAGTGCCGCCTCATGCCGCTCTGCCTCCGCTGCGAGATCGTCACGGAGACGTGCCTTAATCACACGGATGATGAGCTCTTCCGATTCCTCGATGCCGTAGCTTGCACTGTTGATGCAGAGGTCGTAGTGAACTGCATTTCCCCATTCATAACCGGTGTAACGCCTGTAGAAGCGCGCGTGTTTTCCGTCCTCTCTGCGCACCTCGCGGCAGGCCTCCCTGTAGCTGATTCTGTGCAGCTCCATAATACGGCGCGCCCGGATCTCAAAGGGCGCCGTGATGAAAATGCTGACATGGGGGATTCCGGCATTGCGCAGGATGACATCCGCGCAGCGTCCCATCACGACAAAATCCTCTTTTTTGGAGCGCTCCTCAATGTACTGACTCTGGTTGAAGAAGAGCGCGTCCTCGGCCGGAAGACCGTGATAGCGATTGAAATTGCTGGTGATGAGGCGCACGCCCCGGAGAGAGCGCAGCTGCTTCAGCCTGTCCTCGACGCATTGATTCTTCGGGGTTTCCTTCTGTGCCTGAAGACGCTCAATCACGTCCTTGAAGATGGTCGCGTCGTAGTAGTTGATGTGCAGGTTATCCGCAAGCTTAAAGCCGATGTCGGTTCCGGCACTGCCGTAAGTGCGGCCGATGCAGATAACCAGCCTGTCCTCTGTCGTAAATTTCTTTGCGCCGGTGGCGAAGGGATTCAGGGTGATGCGCCGCTCATCCACGATATCGTAGGCATCGCGTGCAGTTTCCATGCCGCTGATTTCCTGGAGGATCTCGTTGTACTCCATCATTAGCTCTTTTCTTGCAGCAGGGTCGGAGATGGTTCTGCCCATATTGCCGATCAGAGCCAGATCGCTGTGTATCAGCTCCCCGTCGGGAAACAGACTCAGCTCGCGCTCCAGGAGCGCGACGACCTTTTCTCTTCCGCCGATCAGCGTGCGGCCCAGTGTGGAGCCGGACAGTCTGTATACACGCTCGTCGAGATCATAGATGCGTTCCGCCAGTGCGCGGCAGTTATTTTGCTTTTGTTCCATTGTAGTTCACCTCCTCAGCGGAAGAAAATCAGTGTGTCGATCAGGAACACGGGCACCAGGAAGGTAAGTGCCCAGAGTACGTAGCCGAAGAAGGAAGGCATATGAATACCGTTCTCGTCGGAGATGGATTTTACCATGAAGTTCGGCGCATTGCCGATGTAGCTGTTTGCGCCCATGAATACGGCGCCGCAGGAGATGGCCTCGAGGAGCTTCACCGGGATCATGCCGAGCGAGGTCTGCACACCCTGTACCGCGCCGAGCGTTCCGGCGGTTGTGAGGAATACGAGGTAGGTCGGCGTATTGTCGAGGAAGCTTGAGAGAGCGCCGGTCGCCCAGAAGAGCTGGAAGGGCTGGGTGATGCCGAGCTTCGGGCCGAGCTCCTTCAGGATCATGAGGGCGGGCTGCATGGTGATGAAAATTCCGACGAAAAGCTGTGCGACCTCCTCAATGGCGCCCCAGGTGAAGTGGTTTGCCCGGCGGATCTCTTCCGGCGTAGTCTTAAAGGAGAGGAAGGCCGCTGCGAGGATCAGAGCGATCTCAATGAGGGAGGGGTAGCTGAGTGTCACCTCGCCGAATACATGGATGCCCTTCACGGCCCCTTCTGCGTCGAGAAAGGCCGGATTGGAGGGCAGGGTTCCGCTCAGTACGACGGCAAGGATGATCATCAGCAGAAAGATCACATTGTGCCCGCCCTTTAAGGAGAGCTCCGTGCCGGGCTCGCTGATATCCGGGCGGTAGCCCTGCGCCACATCCCTGCGGTAGTTCATGCTGTCCAGATGCCAGAAGACGAAGAGCAGGATCACCATGTTGAAGAGCAGAATCGGCATCAGGTGAAGGCTCCAGAGGAAAGGCACGCCTCTCATGAAGCCCATGAGCAGAGGCGGATCACCGAGCGGCGTGAGCGCACCTCCCATATTGGAGATCAGAAAGATGAAGAAGATCATGATGTGTTTCTTCCTGCGTCTCCAGGAATTGATCTTGATCATGGGGCGCAGCATCAGCATCGAGGAGCCCGTTGTCCCGATGATACTGGAGAGCAGCGTTCCGATCAGAAGAAAGATCAGGTTCACGGCGGGAGAGCCTGCGAGATCTCCGGTGAAGGTGATATTACCCGCCACACAGAAGAGCCCGAAGAGCATGATGATGAAGGAGAGATAGTCATTCAGGATGCACTCAAGTACAATCTCTGTCGCAGAAGAGGGGCCGTAGAAGAGTGCATATGGAAGCACAAAGAGCAGAGACCAGAACAGAACGGCCCAGAGCTTGTTGCGCTCCCACCATTCGGGTCTTAAGAGCGGTGCCGCGGCAATACTCAGAAGCAGTCCGGCAAAGGGAATGCAGAGCCACGCCGGAATCATAGAAGTACCCATAACATTAACCTCGTGTTGTTAAAATAGTATTTGTCTTCGTAATACAACTCAACAATGTAGCGCCAAAGCAGAAAAAAAGCAAATGAAAATTGAGAAATTCTCCGGTAATAAAAAAAACGGCACGCTGACGCAGCGGGCTTGCTGAGGCAGTGTGCCGTCTGTTATGAGCAGTTTACAGTGTTTCAAGATGCGCGCAGAGCGCCGCATAGGATTCGGGACTCAGGTCGTGCTCCACCTTGCATGCATCCTTTTCCGCAATCTCCTTCGGCACACCGAGCTTCACGAGGTAGCGGGTGAGTCGCTGGTGACGGTCGTAGATACGGGAGGCGATCGCTGCACCGGAATCGGTCAGGAAGATATGGTTTTCACCGTCCATGGTGATATAGCCGTTTTCCCGGAGATGCTTCATTGCGATGCTGATGCTCGGCTTGGAAAACCCCATGAAATTGGCGATGTCGATGGAGCGAACCAGGCCGTTCTGCTCTTTCAGCATCAGAATTTTTTCGAGATAGTCCTCGGCGGATTCATGAATTTGCATTGTGATACCTCCTTCTTGGCTTGCACTTACATTAACACATTCCAGATGGGCATACAAGGAAGAAAGTGCAGAGACTTGACCGCGGGCGGGGAGAGGGCTAGAATACAGAGCAGAGGGACGGGGAGAGACCTCAGTCCCGGGGAGGTACAGCTTTGGCAAACGGATTTACAACAGTGATAGGGATACTGCTTCTTGTCGGTATCGTACTCATAGTGCGCTATATCTTAAAGCACGGCAGCAAGAAGGCTTCTTCCTGTAATGGAAACTGTGGCTCCTGCGGCATGGGATGCATGTCGGCCTACTCCTCCGAGCGGGCCCAGTTTGAGGAGATTATGAAGGAACGCAGGGAAAAGCAGAGGAGCTGACTGTGGGTCATGCTGCCCGTGGCCCGGTGTATGAAGGAGAGAATAGTTGAGGCTGTCCTCTCTTTTTTATTGCGGTGTCTGACCAATCGGCGGCGTGCTTTCTGGCGGAACTGAGGTGCTGCTGGAGGCGCATCGCCACAGGAGGAACGAAATGAAACAGCTACTTTTTCGAATCGGGGGAGGCTCAGCGGGGATACTGCTGCTCTGGCGCATCCTCTATGCCGCCGGAGGTATCCTGCGTGTGCCGGAAGCAATCGGAAACCGCAGCTATCGCTCGCCCGGCGAGCTCACCGCAATGGTGCTCATTTTCTGCGTGTTTCTGCTGCTCTGCACCGCCGTTTTTGCGATCGCACTGGCTCTTTCGGTGCTGGCAGGGGAGAGCCGCAGGCTGCGCGCACTGTACATCGCGGTACTCGCGCTGCTGCTCTATATTTATGCCTGCCTGTACGGCTATCCGCTTCTCGACAACCACTTTACGACAGCCTGGCTCATGACCGGAAAGTACACTGCGACTTTGATACGCTCCCTCCTGACCCTGTTTGCGGGTGTCTTTGGCAGGGGATTTCACTGGAATGATACTGTCGCATGGTATGCGGTCTGCGCCTGCCTTCTGGTCTACCCCTTTGTGCTGCTGGAAAGTTTTCTCGGCACGCGAAATTTCTGGCCGGTTCTGGTCGCAGCTCTGCTTCCGTCGTTCGGCTGGCTTGTGGCACATTGGTGCGTGCTGAAGGGAGGCGAACAGCTCTCAATCGGTGCTGTGACGGCAGTGGCGATTGGATTCTTTTTATATTATTTCACGGATGCGGCACAGCTTGGCAGCGAGCGGAAGGAGAGGAGGCGGAGAGCCCTGCTGAAGCTGAGTCTCAATGAGAAACGGCGGAATCTTCTGATACTTCTCTGTGTGCTGCTCTGGGGGCTTACAATCTATCTCGGCAGGATACGTTCCTTCGGCGCCGTGATGCGGCTCATTTTCTCGAGCAGTGTCTACAGCTATCAGAACAATCTCTATGCGCTGGCGGATCTCCGCATCGCACAGGCGCTCGCGCTCTCCTACTTTTTGTCCCTTATAGTGCGCTGGGTGCTGTCCCTCGTTGAGCTGGAGAACCATTCGCGCTATGCGGGCTGGATGAATGCGGCCTACATGCTGCTGTTGCAGATATGGGTGCTGCCGCTGCTCTCGAAATTTATGAGGCGCGCGGCGGACAGCGCGCAGGGGGCGGTGGCCGGAGATACAGTTGCAGATGCACTGAGGACTCCGGCGAAGGAGTTTCTGCTGGTAATGGAGGCAGGAGAGCTGCTGCCGCTCTTTCTGGCAGTCACTATGGGCTCTGCTTTTGTGCTGCTCCTCTTTTTTCTGACTGTGCGCCTGCCCTTTGTGCGACTCGGACTCTGGTTTCTCGTGTGGTTTTCAGCCTGCACCTATGTCTACTGTCTGATCGGACTTTTTTATCACAGCCCGCTTGGGAACACCAGCCTCCTGATTGTCTGCTACGGCTTAAACCGTGTGCTGGACAGACTGCTCTCCGCCGGCCATAGACTGAGGGAGGCGATCTCAAAGCAGTGACAGGGCCGAGCCCACTGGCGGATACATTTACAAAACAATCAATTGAACCACAGAAGAAACCGTGCCGGGAGGCCGGCTGGCGGGGGGAGATAAGATGAGCGATTCGTTGTCGTGGAAGCTGCTCACAGAGCAGACAGTTAAAAAGGATCACTGGGTAGATCTGCGCAGCAGGAGCTATCTGCTTCCGAACGGAAGAGAGCTGAGTCCCTATTACAGCTATCACAATCGCAGCTTCACTGTGATCGCTGCGCGGGATGAAGCAGGAGATTTTATCTGTGTGCGGCAGTTTCGTCCGGGAATTGCCGAGGTGACGACAGAATTTCCGGCAGGTGGTATCGAGCCCGGAGAGGAGCCGCTGGAGGCGGCGAAACGTGAGCTGCTGGAGGAGACCGGCTGTGTCTCCGAGTGCTGGAGCTTTCTCGGACGCATCGCGCCAAACGCTACGATTGCGGACAATTACGCCTACTGCTATCTTGCAGAAGGGTGCAGAAAGCAGGCAGAGCGGCAGCTCGATGAGACGGAGTGCATGGAGACCATTGTGGTTCCACGTTCGGAGATGCAGCGCCTCATTCAGGAAGGCGGCTTTGTACAGGCTGTGCATATTGCAGTCTACTATCTCATGCAAGCCGGGAGAACACGCTGATGCGGGAGAGACTACGGCTTATCGGGCCTTATGGGGCCGGGAGTCAGAATGACTTTGATGACATGGTATTTCAGCATTCCGGCTGCGGTGTGATTGCTCTTGCGGATCTCTTTTTTTATCTGGAGCAGCGGGAGAAGTGGCGTGAGGCGGGAGAGCGCTCACATCCGGATTTCTTCAGGCAGAGCGGTGTGCAGTACAGGAGCGAGCTTGAGAAACTCTGGCATAGTTTTCCGCTGCGCCGCTTTGAGCTAGGTGTGGATGGACTCTCGCTGGCGCGCAGTTTCAACCGGCGTGCAAGAGCGCTCGGCTCTCCGTTTCGCGCACGCTGGGGGAGTTTTTGCACAGCAGAGGCGTTGCGTCGGGCTATATACAGTATGCTGCAGCGAGATATTCCGGTGATACTCTCTGTGGGACCCGGTTTCGCCCTGGAAGGAAGAAGGGGGCTGCCGCTGCGGCGGCACGGTGCTTCGGCGGGAGAGGCAAGGGATCACTATATGACTGTGGTCGGTCTGAGCAGGAGGGCAGAGGGCGACGTTCTGCTGCTTGCCTCATGGGGCGAACTTTATGAGGCTGAGTTTTCGGCTTACCTCTCGGGCAGAGCGCATCCGCCGGTATTTGGAACTCTGCTCAGCTCTGTTCTGATTATAGAGTAGCTGCTCTTTCCGGCTTTTGATGGTTTTGATTTACAGGGAATACGGCATCCTGAAGTTTGTGTCTCAGCAAAAAGAATCCGCTGTGTCCTGCAGACGGCAGAGGCACAGCGGATTCTTTTTGCTATAGGTGGAAGGTGGATTTTCTCTCAGGGCGCCTCCACCGGGCAGATGCCGGATGCACTTACTGCTTCATCTCCTTCAGCACATCGCGGATTTCTGTGAGCAGAAGCTCTTCCTTGCTCGGCTCCGGGGTCTCGGCAGGAGCCTCCTCTTCCTTTTTCCTGGCATTCTCCATCATGGCATTTGCGGCCTTTACGATCATAAAGACTGCAAGGGCAATGAATATGAAGTTCAGAATATTCTGAAGGAACAGGCCGTAGCTGAGACTCACATCTGCTCCGCCCAGCGGATTCGGAACTGTGACGGCCAGCTCGGAGAGGTTGATCTGGCCGAGCAGAATACCGAGCAGCGGCATGATGATATCGTCCACCAGAGACTTTACGATGGCGCTGAAGGCACTGCCGATGATGACGCCGACTGCCATATCAAGCACATTGCCCTTCAGAGCAAAGCTCTTGAATTCTTCCATAAACTTCTTCATAATCCCCTCCTGTAATACAAGTCAAAGTTGTGCGGCAGCTTGCCGCCAAAAGCAGTATAGCGCAGGAGGGCAAAAAAGCAACCGGAAAAGCGGTTTATTTTACCTGAAGCGGTTCGTCCTCGAGAGGAGTTGCGCCTGCCTTATTGTAGACCTTGACTATTCGGAGGCAATTTGGAAATTTATGCAATGTGTATAATTTTTTTGCTGTTTTTTATACAAGTTCTTCTGATCCATTGGATATTGTTGCGGATTTCAGAGGAATTGAGCTCAAAAGTATACCTGGGATAATATCTTTTATTCGAAAAAAGGCTTATAAATAAAGAAACGGAAGCTTTACGCAGAAGAAATGCGCGGGACAGAGTGCAGAGACAGCTGCGGAAGAATAATAGAAAACAAAGGAGGACAATTTATGCGTTATCAGATTGAGGGAGGAAGTCTGCCGGCGGTTATCATTCAGCTGGATGCGGGCGAGACAATCATCAGTGAGCTGGGAGGGCGCACATGGGCGAAGGGAACGATACTCACGGAGACAAAGGCGCCGGGAGGCCTCGGAGGCGGCATCGGGCGCATGTTTTCCGGAGAGAACATGTTCATGAGCTATTACACCGCGCAGGGACCGGCTGAGATCGGCTTTGCCTCGTCCTTTGCGGGAAGCATTATTGCGCGTGAGCTGGGCCCGGGAGAGAGTCTGATCTGCCAGAAGTCCGCGTTCCTCTGCGCGAGCTCAGGTGTGGAGCTGGCCGTGCATTTTCAGAAGAAGCTGGGTGCGGGCTTTCTGGGAGGCGAGGGCTTTATCATGCAGAAGGTGACCGGGCCGGGCGTGGTATTTCTTGAGCTGGACGGTTATGTGAAGGAGTATGACCTGATGCCGGGCGAGGAGCTGGTGTGCGACACCGGCGTGGTGGCGCTGATGGAGGAGAGCTGCCAGATGGATATCCGCGTGGTCAAGGGGCTGAAGAACAAGCTTTTGGGCGGCGAGGGGCTGGTGGATACCGTGATTATCGGACCGGGAAAGGCGTATATCCAGACCATGTCGCTGCCGCGGCTCGGCGGTGTGCTGTCTCCGTTTATCACGGCAGGAAAGAAGTGAGACTGTACTGAGAGCGGAGCCGGAGCTGCGCGGGGGGTGATGTGTGCAGATGAAAAGACGCCGGATGGGTATACCGTGGATGCAGACAGCATCCACAGGAAAAAGAGCAGATAGAACAGGATAAACAGACAGAGAGACAGCGGGGTGTAAAGGCTCCGCTGTCTCTCTGATCATTCCCTGTTTCATTTTGTTGCTCATACATACCCTGTACGATCTGTGGTAAACTATTCTCGTTCACAGGAGTCTATACAGCACATTCTGTGCTGTGATAAGATGATTGGCGGCGATCCTGGCTCTCTGCGGAAAAGAGCACCGGTTCCCTCCGGGAAGCTCGGGAGCGGATGGGAGCCGGACTCTGCGGCAGAAAAGCGCAGAGGGAAAATATAAGAACAGCGGGAGGATGAGAGATGCAGGCGGTGATTATGGCGGGAGGCAAGGGAACGCGGCTTCAGGCACTTACCAGAGGAGAGATACCGAAGCCCATGGTGCCGCTGCTCGGACGCCCGCTGCTCGCGTGGCAGCTGGAGATGCTGAAGCGCTGGAACATTACCCGCGTGACCATGGTTGTGGGCCATCTGAAGGAACGGATCACAGAATATTTCGGGGATGGCAGTGCCCTCGGCATGAAGATTGATTACGTCGAGGAGGAGGAGCCGCTTGGGACAGCGGGAGCTTTTTACTACCTGAGGGAGCGAGTCACAGAGCCTTACTTTCTGCTGGTGTTCGGAGATGTGCTCTTCGATATTGATATCGACAGGATGGAGCGCTTTTTCCTTGAGAAGGATGCGGAGGTGCTGCTCTTTGCACATCCGAATGCGCACCCCTTTGACTCGGATCTGATCCGCGCGGATGGGACGGGCAGGGTGACAGCCTTTGATTCCAAGCACAATGTCAGGGAGTACTGGTACGATAACTGTGTAAATGCGGGTCTCTACATATTAAAGAGGGAGATGCTCTCACGGGTCGACCGTCCTGAGAAGCTGGATTTTGAGAAGGGGCTGCTTGCGCCTATGTCAGAGCGCGGGGAGGCTGTGTATGCCTACCGCTCGCCGGAGTACGTAAAGGATGTGGGAACGGTGGAGCGGATTGAGAAGGCAGCGGAGGATATTCGCTCCGGCTTTATCGGAAAGCGGAATTTAAAGAACAGGCAGAAGGCGCTGTTTCTGGACCGGGATGGTGTGATCAATGTCTACCGGGGCTTTGTGCGGTGCGCGGAGGAGTTTGAGCTGCTTCCGGGCGTCTGTGAGGCGCTGCGCTGTATCAATTCTTCGGAATATCTCGCGATCGTTGTGACGAATCAGCCGGTGATTGCGCGGGGGGAGACGACAGAGGAGGAGCTTCAGACGATCTTCTGCAAGATGAAGACACTGCTCGGAAGAGAGGGCGTATTTGTGGATGATCTTTTCTTCTGCCCGCATCACCCTGATCGGGGCTTTCCGGGAGAGCGGCCGGAGTACAAGCTTGACTGCGCGTGCCGGAAGCCGAAGCCGGGCATGCTCCTTAAGGCCGCAGAGCGCTACAATATAGATCTTGCATCCTCATGGGTGATCGGAGATTCCACGGTGGATATGGAGCTCGGGCGCCGCGCCGGCTGTCACACGGCGCTGGTGCGCACGGGACAGGCGGGCACGGACGGAAAGTACAGCGCTGCGGCGGAGCTTGTGGCGGACAATCTGCTTGCGGCGGTGCGGGAGATACTCGGAAATTTGCAAGAAAAATAATAGAATGGATAAGGTCCCGGCCTGCCGGGATGGGGGATGACAGCTGTGGTGGCAGAGTGTGTTAAGCTACCACAGCTATTTTCTCTGCCTGCCTCAGCGCGCAGCGACCCAGCGACCGCTTGCACCGCAGGGGAGTATGAGCCCGCTCTCTCGCACAGGAAGGCCCAGCTCGTCTGAGACCAGTGCGCCGCCGTGTGCAGAGGCTACGGTTGTGCCGAGAATGTAGGAGAGCACGCTCGCCTGAAGTCCCGTCGTGTAGGAATTGATGAGGAAGAAGAGGGGATGCTCGGAGAGGAGGGAAGCGCAGTCCTTCACCAGCGGGTAGATGGCATCCTCGATCTTCCATATTTCGCCCTTGGGCCCGCGGCCGTAGGAGGGGGGATCCATGATAATGGCGTCGTAGTGCCTTCCGCGGCGCTGCTCCCGCTGCACGAACTTTGCGCAGTCGTCGACCAGCCAGCGGATCGGAGCGTCCTGAAGTCTGGAGAGCTCAGCATTTTCCTTTGCCCACGCGACCATACCCTTGCTGGCGTCCACGTGCGTCACGCTGGCGCCTGCGGCTGCTGCGGCAAGCGTGGCGCCTCCGGTGTAGGCGAAGAGATTCAAAACCCGGATCTCGCGGCCCGCGGCCACTGCCTCAGAGATCAGGGCAGAGAACCAATCCCAGTTTGCGGCCTGCTCGGGAAAGAGTCCGGTGTGTTTGAAGCTGAAGGGCTTCAGCTGGAAGTGAAGCGACTGGCTTTTTCGGACCGGCAGGGTCTCAGGCAGCCGATACTCGATCTCCCATTGCTTCGGCAGCCCGAAGAATTCCCATTCTCCTCCGCCGCTGGAGCTCCGCTTATAGTGGCCGGCGGGATGGCTCCAGCCCCTGTGCTCTTTTGGCGTACTCCATATGATCTGGGGATCCGGCCGGATCAGCAGATGCGTTCCCCAGCGCTCCAGCTTCTCTCCGGCGGAGCAGTCGATTACTTCATAGTCTTTCCAGCAGTTGGCAGTCAGCATAGTGTTTCTCCATTTCAATTAAGACTAAATAGGGGGAAGCGGAAGCTGCGCGCCCCCTCTCCCGGACAGTTTAGCAAAGGCCCTGCACGACATCAAGTCTTATGATTTTATGAAATGAATTGAACTGCGGGTCTGATGTGTTATGATAAGAGCATTCACCGGCCTCAGGCGGTATACCCGCACGGCTGGTATGGACAATCTGGAGGTAAATGTTATGAGGAGAAAAACATTTGGCGCAATGCTTATCGCGGCGGCTGTGATGCTGAGTCTGAATGCCTGCGGTCAGGGCGGCGGAGAGAAGAGCAGCGCTGCGGAGACAGAGCCGGCTGCTGTGACAACGGAGGCAGAGAGCTCTGTTGAGAGCAGTGTGGAGGAGAGCAGCGAAGAGGAGACGGAAGCTGAGGAGCAGGAGGAAGCTACAGAGCGGAAGACTGCTGCAGCTCCGGCAGCAGAGACGGAGGCAGAAGAGGAGATAGAGGCCGAGGAGGAAGCCCCTGTGGACAATTCTGACGGACCGAGCGGAAAGGTGACAAAGATCAAGAAGAATCGCTCCGGAAATCTCAAGAAGCCGGAGCCCACGCAGGGAGCGGCAGAGCCTCCGGCAGAGGTACTTGAGGCGATGACTGCCGCGGAGACAGCGGTAGAGGAGACGACGGGTGCAGCTGCCGCAGAGAGCTCCGCTGTACAGCAGTAAGAGAGCGGAGGAACGCAGAATGTGCGGGAAACGCTCTGATCAGCGTTTCCCTGCATATTGTGATGTATTGGTAAAAGGTGATTGTGTGCGGTACGTGGGAGGCAGTACCCTGGATGCCGTAATCGTATAATTAATATAGGAAGAGAGATGCTTCCGGCGGGAGATTTGCATAAGCTCTGCAGAAAAAGGCAGAGAAAGAGGACGCCGGAATAAAAAAGTACTTGCATCTGTTTTTTTTGTGTGTTATAGTTCATAGCGCTGTGACATGATAGCTGTGAAGCGTGAGGTTGCCGCCATCGGCGGGATATTCCGTGGAGCGAATGTCAAGTCTTGATACTGACGACAAGTCACTGTACAAATGAAGAATGTTCTTTCAAGACAAAGCTGAAGGAACAGCTGAGTGGGTTTAAAATGACACACCCGGCAATGTGTACAGTCACCGCTTGTCGTACTTCGAAAAAAGTGCGAAAAGGAGGCGACTTTTTTTATGGCAAATCAGGTAATGAGAATCACGTTGAAGGCGTACGATCACAAGCTGGTTGATCAGTCTGCCGGAAAAATCGTCGACACGGTGAAGAGAACGGGAGCAAAGGTTTCCGGTCCGGTTCCGCTGCCGACCAAGAAGGAGGTTGTTACCATCCTTCGTGCGGTTCACAAGTATAAGGACAGCCGTGAGCAGTTCGAGCAGAGAACCCACAAGAGACTCATCGATGTCCTGACTCCGACCGACAAGACTGTGGATGCACTGTCCCGTCTTGAGATGCCGGCCGGTGTTCACATCGACATCAAGATGAAAACAAAATAATATCCTGCTCTAGTATGAACGTCCCCGGACGTTCCGCTGTAGGATAAACAGGAGGTCAAACATGAAGAAGGCAATACTTGCAACAAAGGTCGGTATGACTCAGATCTACAATGAGGCTGGCGTTCTGATTCCGGTAACTGTGCTTCAGGCCGGTCCCTGCGTGGTCACGAGAGTCAAGACCCAGGAGAATGATGGTTATGATTCCGTTCAGGTCGCTTACGGTGAGATCCGCGCCAAGCTTGTGAACAAGCCGGACGCAGGTCAGCTTGAGAAGGCCGGGATTGAGAAGCAGGTCGTGAAGAAGGGCGAGGGCCAGAGAGAGGTCTACGCAGCGGGCCGCTTCTTAAGAGAGTTCCGTTTTGAGAATTCCGCAGATTACAAGGTAAAGGACGAGATCAAGGCAGATATCTTCGCTGCCGGCGATAAGGTCGATGCCACTGCGATTTCCAAGGGAAAGGGCTTCCAGGGCGCAATCAAGAGGCACGGACAGTCCCGCGGACCGATGGCGCACGGCTCTAAGTTCCACCGCCACCAGGGTTCCAATGGTTCCTCTTCCGACCCGAGCCGCGTATTTAAGGGCAAGGGAATGCCTGGCCACATGGGTCATGTTCAGGTCACGACACAGAACCTTGAGGTGGTTCGCGTTGATGCCGAGAACAACCTGATTCTGGTGAAGGGCGCTGTTCCGGGATCCAGAAAGGCTCTGGTAACCCTCAAAGAGACCGTAAAGGCCAGAAAGTAATTCGAGAGGAAAGGAGGAAAGCTTAAAATGGCAAATGTATCTGTTTTTAATACAGACGGACAGGAAGTCGGCAAGATCGACTTGAATGATGCGATCTTTGGCGTTGAGCTGAATGAGCATCTTGTACATATGGCGGTTGTCGCACAGCTTGCGAATATGCGTCAGGGCACCCAGAAAGCAAAGACTCGTTCCGAGGTTTCCGGAGGCGGAAGGAAGCCGTGGAGACAGAAGGGAACCGGTCACGCGAGACAGGGCTCCACGCGAGCTCCGCAGTGGAAGGGCGGCGGCGTCGTATTTGCTCCGACCCCGAGAGATTACACCATGACCCTGAACAAGAAGGAGAAGAGACATGCACTCAAGTGCGCGCTCTCCAGCCGCGTTCAGGAGAATAAGTTCATCGTGGTTGACGATTTCGGCATGGCTGAGATTAAGACCAAGAAGATGGTTGAAACCCTTAAGAATCTGAAGGTAGAGAAGGCCCTGGTTGTCGCTCCGGAGGGAGAGATGAACACTGTGCTTTCCGCAAGAAATATCGCGGGTGTCAAGACTGCTTCCCCGAAGACCATCAATGTGTACGATATCCTGAAGTACAATACGGTTGTGGCTTCCAAGGCAGCTGTCTCCGCAATTGAGGAGGTATACGCATAATGGCAAGCATTCAGTACTATGATGTGATCCTCAAGCCGCTTGTTACCGAGAAGAGCATGGCCGGAATGGGCGAGAAGAAGTACAGCTTCCTCGTTCACCCGGAGGCAAATAAGACCATGATTAAGGAAGCGGTTGAAAAGATGTTTGCAGGAACCAAGGTTGCTTCTGTGAACACCATGAACTGCCCGACCAAGACAAAGCGCAGAGGCGCTACCTATGGAAAGACAGCCAAGACTAAGAAGGCTATCGTTCAGCTGACGGCTGATTCCAAGGAGATCGAGGTGTTCCAGGGGCTCTAAAGAGCGCTTTATCACATATGAAGACGTTGTGCCTTTGACAGTACGCTTCACTATACATGAAGATGTCAAGCCTTTGGCAGTACGCTTCACTATACATGAAGACGTCAAGCCTTTGGCAGTACGCTTCACTATACATGAAAGCCGGATGCTTCGCATCCTCTGCCCGCATTCGCAGTTCGGCCCTTCGGCCCTCCTGCTCATGCGTTCAGCCCGTCAGATGTCCATGCAGTCGTGCGGATAAATCCGTCTCCTGCATGTCCGCCTTCCGGGACTTTCATGACATATACGGTGCAAATCCGTGATAAAAAACTAAAGGAGAGAACAATGGGAATCAAGAAGTATACCGCGTATACCCCGTCCAGAAGAAATATGACGGGATCCGATTTCGCCGAGATCACGAAATCCACGCCGGAGAAGTCCCTCGTTGAGGCTCTGAGAAAGAATGCCGGCCGCAACGCACAGGGCAAGATTACCGTCAGACACAGAGGCGGCGGCTCCAGAAGAAAATACAGAATCATTGATTTCAAGAGAAATTCCAAGGACAACATCCCGGCAAAGGTTGTTGCAATTGAGTACGATCCGAACAGAACGGCGAATATCGCCCTCATCTGCTATGCAGACGGCGTGAAGTCCTACATCCTTGCTCCGGAGGGGCTGAAGATTGGACAGACCGTTATGAGCGGAGACAAGGCTGAGGCGAGAGTCGGCAACTGCCTTCCGCTTGCGCTGATTCCGGTCGGCGCCGAGATCCACAACATCGAGCTTCAGCCGGGCAAGGGTGCTCAGCTTGCGAGAGCTGCGGGCATTACCGCTCAGCTCATGGCAAAGGAAGGCAAGTACGCAACTCTGCGTCTTCCGTCCGGTGAGATGAGAATGGTTCCGATCAACTGCCGCGCAACGATAGGCAGCGTCGGAAACGGCGATCACAGCCTCATCAACCTTGGTAAGGCCGGAAGAAAGAGACACATGGGCATTCGTCCGCACGTCAGAGGTTCTGTCATGAACCCGAACGACCATCCGCACGGCGGTGGTGAGGGAAGAGCTCCGATCGGACGCCCGGGTCCCTGCACACCGTGGGGCAAGCCTGCGATGGGTCTCAAGACCAGAAAGAAGAACAAGCATTCCAACAAGCTGATTGTCAGAAGAAGAAACGGCAAGTCCGGTTCTGCAGCAAACTAACAGGAGGGGAGAAAACAGATGGCACGTTCACTGAAAAAAGGGCCCTTTGCAGACGCAAGCCTGCTCAAGAAGGTCGAAGAAATGAACAACTCTGGCCAGAAGAATGTCATTAAGACCTGGTCCCGCCGCTCCACGATCTTCCCGGCTATGGTCGGACTGACGATCGCGGTACACGACGGAAGAAAGCATGTTCCGGTATATATTACTGAGGATATGGTAGGACATAAGCTCGGCGAGTTTGTTGCGACCAGAACCTACAGAGGACATGGCGCAGACGAGAAAAAAGTCGGGTCGCCCAGATAATAAGAAAGGTTTGAAAGGAGGGTTTCAAAATGGCTAAAGGACATAGAGCCCAGATTAAAAGAGAAAGAAACGCACAGAATGATAAGAGACCGTCTGCAAAGCTTTCTTACGCGAGAATCCCGGTGCAGAAGGCATGCTTTGTGCTTGATGCAATCAGAGGTAAGGACGTACAGACTGCTCTCGGCATCTTATCCTACAATCCCAGATACGCTTCCAGCGTAATCAAGAAGCTCCTGGAGTCCGCAATTGCGAACGCAGAGAACAACAACAATATGCAGGCAGACAAGCTCTACGTAGCGGAGTGCTATGCCGGCGACGGCCCCATCATGAAGAGAATTCATCCCAGAGCACAGGGAAGAGCGTACAGAATCTTCAAGAGAATGAGCCACATCACGGTTGTTCTGGACGAAAGGTGAGGAGGTAAAGAATGGGACAGAAAGTTAACCCGCACGGCTTAAGAGTCGGCGTTATCAAGGACTGGAATTCCAGATGGTACGCGGAGGGCGATTTCGCGGACAATCTTGTCGAGGACTACAACATCAGAAAGTTCCTGAAGAAGAAGCTGTATGCCTCCGGCGTGAGCGACATCGAGATAGAGCGCGCCTCCGACAGAGTCCGCATCATCATCCACACTGCGAAGCCGGGCGTTGTGATCGGCAAGCAGGGCGCGGAGATTGAGAAGCTGAAGAAGGAAGTTGCAAAGCTTACCGAGAAGAAGGTTTTCATCGACATCAAGGAAGTCAGAAGACCGGACAGAGAGGCTCAGCTCGTCGCAGAGAACATTGCGCAGCAGCTTGAGAACAGAACCTCCTTCCGTCGCGCGATGAAGTCTTCCATGCAGAGAAGCATGAAGTCCGGCATACTCGGAATCAAGACCTGCTGCTCCGGCCGTCTTGGCGGTGCAGATATTGCGAGAAGTGAGTTCTACTCTGAGGGAACCATCCCGCTGCAGACCCTTCGTGCAGACATCGACTACGGCTTTGCTGAGGCGGATACCACCTATGGCAAGGTTGGCGTCAAGGTCTGGATCTACAAGGGCGAAGTTCTTCCGGCGAAGGCCGAGACCAGAGAAGGGAGCGCTAAATAATTATGTTAATGCCTAAGAGAGTCAAGCACAGAAAGCAGTTCCGCGGTTCCATGGCCGGCAAGGCGATGCGCGGCAACACAATTACTCACGGCTCCTACGGACTCGTTGCCACAGAGCCGTGCTGGATCAAGTCCAATCAGATCGAGGCTGCCCGTGTTGCGCTGACACGTTACACCAAGCGCGGCGGCAAGGTCTGGATCAAGGTATTCCCGGACAAGCCTGTCACCGCGAAGCCGGCTGAGACCCGAATGGGTTCCGGAAAGGGCAGCACGGAGTACTGGGTAGCTGTAGTTAAGCCGGGCCGCGTTCTCTTTGAGATCGACGGTGTCGCAGAGGCTGACGCGAAAGAGGCTCTCCGCCTTGCTATGCACAAGCTTCCCTGCAAGTGCAAAATCGCGTCCAAAGAAGATGTCAACGCAGGCGTGAGCGAAGCTTCCGCGGTGACTGCAGAAGGCGGTGAACAGAGTGAAAACGAATAAGTATGTCGAAGAATTAAGAGCTAAGAGTGCGGCAGAACTGAAGGATGAGCTGGTCTCCGCAAAGAAGGAGCTTTTCAACCTCAGATTCCAGAACGCGACCAGCCAGCTGGATAACACTGCGAGAATCAGCGAGGTTCGCAAGAACATCGCCAGAATCCAGACTGTTATCACTGAGCAGGCAAAAGCGTGAGCCGAAAGGAGATAAACCGTGGAAGAGAGAAATCTTAGAAAAACACGTGTCGGCAAGGTCGTCAGTGACAAGATGGATAAGACCATCACGGTTGCGGTTGAGGACCACGTAAAGCACCCGCTTTACGGCAAGATCATTAAGCAGACCAAGAAGTTCAAGGCTCACGATGAGAACAATGAGTGCAGAGTGGGCGACAGAGTCAAAATTATGGAGACAAGACCGCTTTCCAGAGACAAGAGATGGAGACTGGTCAAGATCGTCGAGAAGGCGAAATAATAGAGGCTTAGGAAGGAGTATCCGGCATGATTCAGCAGGAAACACGTTTGAAGGTTGCCGACAACACCGGTGCGAAGGAGCTCCTCTGCATCCGTGTTATGGGAGGATCTACCAGAAGATATGCCCATATCGGCGATATTATCGTAGCGTCCGTTAAAGATGCAACGCCGGGCGGCGTTGTCAAGAAGGGCGACGTTGTCAAGGCGGTCGTGGTTCGTACCGTACATAAGACCCGCCGTAAGGACGGTTCCTATATCACCTTTGATGAAAACGCAGCAGTTATCATCAAGGAGGATAAGACTCCTACGGGAACCCGTATCTTCGGGCCGGTTGCGAGAGAGCTTCGTGATAAGCAGTTCATGAAGATCATTTCCCTTGCTCCGGAAGTATTATAAGGAGGACCGCAATGCGTAAGATTAAGAAGGACGACACCGTTCAGATCATTTCCGGCAAGGACAGCGGAAAGAGCGGAAAGGTTTTACATGTAGATACAGCCAAGGACAGAGTGGTTGTCGAGGGCTGCAATATGATTCAGAAGCACACGAAGCCGAACGCTGCAAACCAGAACGGCGGAATCGTCACCAAAGAGGGTTCTATCCACATCTCCAATGTAATGCTTGTTGTGGACGGAAAGCCCACCAGAGTCGGATTTGAGATGAAGGACGGCAAGAAGGTCCGCGTCGCGAAGAAGACCGGTAAGGCAATCGACTGAGACGGAGAGGAGGAACATTCAAGGTGGCTAGATTAAAAGAAATCTACGACAACGAAATTGTCGCTAAGATGAAAGAGAAGTTCGGATACAAGAATCCGATGCAGGTTCCGAAGCTTAACAAGATTGTGATCAACATGGGCGTCGGCGAAGCGAAGGAGAACGTCAAGGTTCTTGAGGCTGCGGTGCGCGATCTCGAGATCATCTCCGGTCAGAAGGCTGTCATCACCAAGTCCAAGAAGTCCATTGCAAACTTCAAGATCCGTGAGGATATGCCGATCGGCTGCAAGGTTACGCTGCGCGGCGAGAAGATGTACGAGTTTGCTGATCGTCTGATCAACCTCGCACTTCCGCGTGTCCGTGACTTCAGAGGCGTTAACCCGAATGCGTTTGACGGCAGAGGAAACTATGCGCTCGGTATCAAGGAGCAGCTCATTTTCCCAGAAATCGAGTACGATAAGGTAGATAAGGTCCGCGGCATGGACATCATCTTCGTCACAACTGCAAATACCGACGAAGAGGCACGTTACCTGTTAACTCTGTTCAATATGCCGTTTTCCAAATAATCAGGAGGGTAAAGATTCATGGCTAAGAAGTCAATGAAGATCAAGCAGGCCCGTCCGGCAAAGTTCTCCACGAGAGAGTACAACCGTTGCAGAATCTGCGGACGTCCCCACGCTTATCTCAGAAAGTATGGTATTTGCCGTATCTGCTTCAGAGAGCTGGCTTACAAGGGTCAGATTCCGGGCGTTATGAAGGCAAGCTGGTAATTTGAGCTGATTGAATTCAACAGGAGGAAACATTCCATGACAACGAACGATCCGATTGCAGATATGCTTACGAGAATCCGCAATGCAAATACTGCAAAGCATGACGTGGTCGATGTCCCGGCTTCCAGAACAAAAATCGCGATCGCAGATATTCTGGTCAACGAGGGCTATATCGAGAAGTATGAGCTTGTTGAGAACGGCAACTTCAAGGATATCCGTATCACCCTGAAGTATGGCGCGACCAAGAACGAGCGCATCATCACAGGTCTTAAGAGAATTTCCAAGCCCGGTCTTCGCATCTATGCGGGCAAGGAAGATATGCCGAAGGTTCTCGGTGGCCTCGGCACAGCAATCATCTCTACAAACCAGGGCGTGATTACTGATAAGGAAGCACGTCGTCTAGGTGTAGGCGGTGAGGTTCTTGCATTTATCTGGTAATCGCTGATTACTGAATGAAGTGCAAATTATCCCCATTTAAAAGAAATAGGAGGAAATCGGCATGTCACGAATTGGAAGAATGCCTATCGCGATCCCGGAGGGCGTTACCGTAACGATCGCAGAAAATAATCTTGTGACTGTAAAAGGTCCTAAGGGTACGCTGGAGAGAGTACTTCCCGCAGAGATGACGATCAAGCAGGAAGGCAGCGAGATTATAGTTGAGAGACCGAACGATCTGAAGAGAAATAAGGCGCTTCACGGTCTCACAAGAACCCTGATCAAGAACATGGTCGTAGGCGTACACGAGGGATATGAGAAGGTTCTGGAGGTCAACGGTGTTGGCTACAGAGCTGCAAAGCAGGGATCGAAACTCGTCCTGTCCCTTGGTTACTCCCATCCGGTGGAGATGGAAGATCCGGAGGGTGTTACGACCGTACTTGAGGGTCAGAACATCATCAAGGTTCAGGGTATTGATAAAGAGAAAGTCGGACAGTACGCTGCAGTAATCCGTGAGAAGAGGGCGCCGGAGCCGTATAAGGGCAAGGGCATCAAGTATAAGACGGAGACCATCAGACGTAAAGTCGGTAAGACCGGTAAGAAATAATTAGGAGGGTATAAAGCATGGTAAGCAAAGAATCCAGAAAGGCTGTCCGGGCTAAGAAGCACTGGAGAATGCGCAGAACGCTTAGCGGAACCGCTATGAGACCGCGCCTGGCAGTTTTCAGAAGCAACAGCCATATGTACGCTCAGATTATTGACGACACGGTCGGTAAGACTCTTGTCGCCGCTTCCACGATTGAGAAGGAAGCAAAGAGCGCGCTCGAGCACACCAATACCGTTGAGGCTGCGGCTTATGTCGGCAAGCTCATCGCTGAGAGAGCTGCTGAGAAGGGTATTAAGGAAGTTATATTTGACAGAGGTGGATTCCTCTATACGGGTAAGATCCAGGCGCTTGCAGATGCTGCTCGCGAGGCTGGCTTACAATTCTAAGAGGGGGAATAGAGAACAATGGCAATGAATCGTGAAAGAAACGATCAGAAGAACTCTGAGTTCAATGACAAGGTTGTAGCCATCAAGCGTGTCAGCAAGACCGTCAAGGGCGGCCGCACGATGCGTTTCTCCGCTCTGGTTGTTGTCGGCGACGGCAAGGGCAGGGTCGGCGTCGGCCTTGGCAAGGCCGGAGAGGTTCCGGAGGCGATCCGTAAGGGCAAGGAAGCTGCAGTGAAGAATGTTGTCTCCATCGCAATTGATGAGAATAAGAGCATTCCGCACGATTTCATCGGAAGATTCGGCAGCGCGTCCGTTCTCTTAAAGAGAGCTCCTGAAGGTAACGGTATCATCGCTGGCGGCCCGGTGCGTGCGGTAGTTGAGCTTGCGGGTATCCAGAACATTCGTACCAAGTCTCTGGGCTCCAACAACAAGACCAATGTCGTTCTCGCGACGCTGGCGGGCCTGACCGCTATCCGCACTCCGGAGGAGATTGCGAAGAGACGCGGCAAGTCTGTAGAAGAGATTCTGGGCTGAAGAGGAGGACAAACAAATGGCTAAGAAGCTTAATATCACTCTGGTCAAGTCCCCGATCGGCGCTATCCCGAAGCAGAGAGCAACGGTGGTGGCTCTGGGCCTGACCAAGATGCACAAGACAGTTACGATGCCGGACAATGATGCTGTGAGAGGCATGGTTTGGCACGTGAGACATCTTGTCAAAGTCGAAGAAGTTGAAGCGTAATTTATAGATTAATGGAGGTGCAGTCATGGATTTATCTAATTTAAGACCGGCTGAGGGTTCCGTCCATTCTGATAATTTCAGACGCGGACGCGGACACGCTTCCGGCAACGGTAAGACTGCCGGTAAGGGACATAAGGGCCAGAAAGCTCGTTCCGGAGCACCGAGACCGGGCTTTGAGGGAGGCCAGATGCCTCTGTACAGACGCATTCCGAAGCGTGGCTTCAAGAACCGCAATACCAAGGATATCGTTTCGATCAATGTCGATATGCTTGAGAAACTTGAAGCGGGCAGTGAAGTGACGGCGGAGACCCTGATTCAGGCAGGTATTATCTCTCATGCCCGTGATGGGATCAAGATTCTTGGAAACGGCGAGCTCACGAAGAAGCTGAGCGTTAAGGTCAATGCTTTCAGCGAGAGCGCAAAGGCGAAAATTGAAGCTGTAGGCGGTACCTGCGAGGTGATCTGAGATGCTGAAGAGTCTCCAAAACGCACTGAAGATCAAGGAAACTCGTAATCGTCTGCTTTATACGTTTATGATGTTGGTTGTGATCCGCTTCGGAAGCAACCTGCCCATCCCCGGCGTTAACACGGAGTATCTGAAGAATTTCTTTGAGCAGCAGCGTCAGGCAACCGGTAATGCGTTCAGCTTTTTCAGCGCCATTACCGGTGGCTCCTTTGAGCAGATGAGTGTGCTGGCGCTCAGCATTACCCCCTACATCACCTCCTCTATTATCATGGAGCTGATGACCATCGCGATTCCGAAGCTCGAGGAGCTGCAGCGCGAGGGGCAGGAGGGGAGAAAGCAGATGCTGAGCTACACGAGGTATCTGACCGTGGCACTGGCTCTGATTGAGTCAATCGCCATGGCAGTGGGCTTCGGCAGTCAGGGCCTGCTCTATCACTTCGGACCGAAGAGCGTCCTCGTAGCAATTTCTGCTATGACGGCAGGAAGTGCCTTCCTCATGTGGATCGGCGAGCGCATCACAGAGAAGGGAGTCGGAAACGGTATCTCTATCGTTCTTCTGATTAATATTATTTCCTCTCTGCCGAGAGATCTCGGCACGCTCTGGGAGCGCTTTGTTGTGAACAGCAAGTCTGTGGCGACCGCGGTCGTTGCGCTGCTGATCATCGCAGCGTGCTTGCTCCTCATGGTGGTGTTCACGGTGCTGCTCTGCGACGCGGAGCGTCATATTCCGGTGCAATATACTGCAAAGGTGCAGGGGCGCCGCATGATGGGCAGCGGACAGTCCGCCGAGATCCCGCTGAAGGTCAATACCGCAGGTGTCATTCCGGTGATTTTTGCCAGCTCGCTGATGTCCTTCCCGGTGGTGATCGCACAGTTCTTTCCCATTGATTACACCAGTATTCCGGGGAAGCTGCTGATGCTTCTGAATTCCTCAAACTGGCTGAAGATGGACAGACCGGTGTATTCCATCGGATTGCTGATCTACATTGTGTTGATTATTCTGTTCGCTTACTTCTATACCTCAATCACTTTTAATCCGCTTGAGGTCGCGAACAACATGAAGAAGTCAGGCGGCTTCATTCCGGGCATACGTCCGGGAAAGCCGACGAGCGACTATCTGAGCAAAATTCTGAATTACGTTATTTTCCTCGGCGCGACAGGTCTCACGATTGTTGCTGTGGTTCCGATCATCATATCGGGTTTCTTTAATATCAGCAGCCTGTCGTTTACCGGAAACTCGCTGATCATCATTGTCGGTGTCATTATTGAGACGCTGAAGTCCATTGAGTCCACCATGCTGGTGAGAAACTACAGAGGCTTCTTGAGCGAGTGAGGCAGAGCTGAGGGGCAGGGCTCCATCGGAACTTCCGGCCCGGCTGTATCTGTGCTGGGTCGGATTCATCTGTGAGGGAGGCAGCTATGAAGATCGTAATGCTGGGCGCCCCCGGCGCCGGTAAGGGAACACAGGCAAAGAAAATTGCGGAGCGCTATAACCTTCCGCATATCTCCACCGGAGATATCTTCCGGGTCAATATCAAGGCTGGGACGGAGCTGGGCCGGAAGGCGAAGAGCTATATTGACCAGGGCGCGCTCGTACCGGATGAGGTGACCATCGGAATGCTGATGGATCGCATCCATGAGGAGGATTGCAGCAACGGCTATGTTCTGGATGGCTTTCCGCGTACCATCCCGCAGGCAGAGAGCCTCACAGAGGCACTGCAGCGCGAGGGAGAGCGCATTGACAGAGCAATCAATATCGACGTACCGGATGAGCACATCGTTCACAGGATGAGCGGACGCAGAGTCTGCACACACTGTGGGGCGACTTATCACATCATATTCAATCCCAGCAGCAGAGAGGGCGTATGCGATCTCTGCGGAGGAGAGCTGATCCTTCGGGATGACGACCGGCCGGAGACCGTTGAGAAGCGGCTTCAGGTCTACCACGAACAGACCAAACCTCTCATTGATTACTATGCGGGACAGCAGGTGCTGAAGACGGTGGACGGAACGCAGGATATGGAGCAAGTTTTTGCCGATATACAGGCAGTTCTCTGAGTCAGGAGTGAAAAATGGCAGTAACGGTAAAATCAGAACACGAAATTCAGCTGATGCGCGAGGCAGGAGAGATCCTTGCAAAGGTACATGAGGAGCTCCACGAGGTGCTGAAGCCAGGGATGACGACCTTTGAGGTAAACCGGATCTGTGAGAAGCTGATCCGCGGATATGACTGCCTCCCCTCTTTTCTGGGCTATGAGGGCTATCCCGCCAGTGTCTGCGTCTCGGTCAATGATGAGATTGTTCACGGCATCCCATCGAAGAAGCGCGTGCTGAGAGAAGGCGATATCGTGAGCCTTGATACCGGAGTTATATGGAAGGGCTGGCAGAGCGACGCGGCGCGCACCTGGGCCATCGGTGAGATATCAGCGGAGGCACAGAAGCTCATTGATGTGACGCGGGAGTCCTTCTTTGAGGGAATTAAATACGCCAGGGCAGGCAATCATCTCAATGATATCTGCGCGGCGATCGGAGATTACGCAGAGAGCAGAGGTTACGGAGTGGTTCGCGACCTGGTGGGACATGGCATCGGAACGGAGATGCACGAGGACCCGGAGGTTCCGAATTTCCGGATGCGCTTCAAGGGAATACGGCTTCAGGCCGGTATGACCCTGGCGATTGAGCCGATGATCACACTCGGCGGCTACGAAGTAAACTGGGGAGATGACGGCTGGACTGTCACAACTGCGGACGGAAGTCTCGCATCTCACTATGAAAACACGATCCTGATCACAGAAGGTGAACCGGAGATCCTGTCTCTGAGATCCGGCTCTGCGGCAAATGTTTAAATGCTGAAAGGATTCATGAATGTCAAAAACTGACGTTATCCAGCTGGAGGGTAAAGTAGTAGAAAAGCTGCCGAATGCCATGTTTCAGGTTGAGCTTGAAAACGGGCATCAGGTTCTGGCACATATCAGCGGCAAGCTGCGTATGAACTATATTCGTATTCTTCCGGGAGATCGCGTGACTGTAGAGCTTTCACCCTACGATCTGAATAAGGCGAGAATCACCTGGAGAAATAAATAAATTATCTGTCCGGTTGCAAAGAACCGCTTGCATAAGAAATATGTGGGTGGTATACTGTTTTGGCGACTTTGTTGGCAGATGAAAGGAGTATCACACAATGAAAGTCAGATCTTCAGTCAAGCCGATGTGCGAAAAGTGCAAAGTCATCAAAAGAAAGGGCTCTATCAGAATCATCTGCGAGAACCCGAAGCACAAGCAGAGACAAGGCTAAGACGCATTAAGAAATCTACAAGGAGGAAGACAGCACAATGGCTCGTATTTCAGGCGTTGATTTACCGAGAGAGAAGCGTGTGGAAATCGGACTCACCTATATTTATGGTATCGGTGTGACGAGCTCCAACAGAATTCTGTCTCAGGCCGAAGTGGATCCGAACACGAGAGTGAAGGATCTCACCGATGACGAGGTTAAGAGAATTGCTGAAGTGATTGCCGAGACCCAGATTGTCGAGGGTGATCTGAGAAGACAGACCGCCATGGACATCAAGAGACTCACAGAGATCGGCTGCTATCGCGGAATTCGTCATCGCAAGAGCTTGCCCTGCCGCGGTCAGAAGACCAAGACAAACGCAAGAACCTGCAAAGGCCCGAGAAAGACCGTTGCTAATAAGAAGAAGTAATTTTAGTAACTGCAGAATCGAATCACGTTGTATGTTTTAATAACAGGAACGGCAAGATTCATTTCAGAGTACACGAGAAAGTAGGTTAGTTTAATGGCAAAGCAAATGTCAAACGCGAAGAAGGCTTCGGCCAAGAGACGCGTTAAGAAAAACGTTGAACGCGGCCAGGCGCACATTCAGTCTTCGTTTAACAATACCATTGTTACGCTGACTGATCTCCAGGGAAATGCTCTTTCCTGGGCAAGTGCGGGTGGTTTGGGATTCAGAGGTTCAAAGAAATCTACTCCGTACGCAGCATCCATTGCTGCGGAAACTGCCGCAAAAGCAGCTATCGTTCATGGATTAAAATCTGTCGACGTTATGGTTAAGGGTCCGGGTTCTGGTCGTGAAGCTGCGATTCGCGCACTTTCTGCTTGCGGAATCGAAGTAACCAGCATCAAGGATGTGACCCCGGTGCCGCATAATGGTTGCCGTCCGCCGAAGCGTAGAAGAGTATAATCAGGAGGTAGAATACAGTGGCAGTTAACAGAGTTCCTGTTCTTAAAAGATGCAGATCCCTCGGTCTTGAACCCGGTTTCATGGGCATCGATAAGAGATCAAACAGAGAATTAAGAAGAGCCAACCGTAAGATGAGTGAGTACGGAAGCCAGCTGCGCGAGAAGCAGAAGGCAAAGTTCATCTACGGTGTGTTGGAGAAGCCGTTCCGCAATTACTTTGTGAAGGCTTCCAATATGAAGGGGCAGGTCGGTGAAAACCTCATGGTGCTCCTTGAGAGCAGACTTGACAATGTCATCTTCCGTCTGGGCTTCGCAAGAACCAGACGTGAGGCGAGACAGATTGTCGGTCACAGACACGTACTTGTGAACGGCAAGATCGTGAACATTCCCTCCTGCCTCATCAAGGCCGGAGACACGATTGAAATTAAGGAGAGAGCTAAGTCCTCCGAGAGATATAAGGAAATCCTTGAGATGACCGCCGGCCGCATTGTTCCGGCTTGGCTTGAGTCTGATAAGGAGAACCTGAAGGGTGCTGTCAAGGCGCTTCCGTCCCGTGAGGAGATTGACGTTCCGGTTGACGAGCTGCAGATCGTCGAGTTGTACTCCAAGTAATTAACGCATTGAACCGTATACGGATTCCGCTTTTTCCGGCGGCGGACTGCTTCTGCCCCGGCAATACAGGCGGAATCTGTATATGTCTATTTAGTAGAAGTTATTTGTTTGGCCAACAAAAGGGAGGTATCATTCTTGTTCGATTTTGAAAAACCAAACATTGAGATTGCTGAGATCTCCGATGACAAAAAGTTTGGCCGATTCGTGTGTGAACCGCTTGAGAGAGGCTATGGTCTGACTCTCGGCAATTCCCTTAGAAGAATCATGCTCTCCTCTCTGCCGGGTACCGCGGTAAGCCAGGTGAAGATTGATGGTGTTCTGCATGAGTTTTCATCGATTCCTCATATCAAGGAGGATGTGACAGAGATTGTGATGAATATCAAGAGTCTCTGCATCAAGAATTCCTCCAGCTCTTCCGATCCGAAGACGGCTTATATTGATTTTGAGGGCGAGGGCGTTGTCACCGCGGCGGATATTCAGTGTGATTCGGATATAGAGATTTTAAATAAGGATCAGGTGATTGCGACGATCTCCGGTGGAAGCACGCGCTTTGCTGCGGAGCTGACGATCACCAATGGCCGCGGCTACGTGAGCGCGGAGAAGAATAAGGCAAGTGAGGATCTTCCGATCGGCGTTCTTGCCGTAGACTCCATCTACACACCGGTAGAGCGTGTCAATATGCACGTCGAGAATACCCGTGTGGGGCAGATGACAGACTACGATAAGCTGACCCTCGACGTCTTTACTGATGGGACGCTGGGACCGGATGAGGCGATGAGTCTTGCGGCCAAGGTGCTCTCTGAGCATCTGAGCCTTTTTATCGATCTCTCTGAGAGCGCACGGAAGGTTGAAGTTATGTCTGAAAAGAAGAGCGATGAGAAGGAGAAGGTTCTCGAGATGAATATCGATGAGCTGGAGCTTTCTGTTCGCTCCTACAACTGCCTGAAGAGGGCTGGAATCAACACAGTGGAGGAGCTCATCAACAAGAGCCCTGAGGATATGATGAAGGTCAGAAACCTCGGGAAGAAGTCTCTTGATGAGGTGCTTGAGAAGCTGAGTGAGCTGAATCTCCAGCTGAAGCAGGGAGACGAAGTACAGTAATGCTTTCGGGCGGCTATGCCCGGATTCATATACCGCGGCCGTGAGGCTCTGCCTCGACGGTACTATATCTATGTGTGTATTCGGTAAGCCCGGAAGTGCTCGGATGCACGCTCCCAGACGGAGGAAAAAACAATGGCAAAGTACAGAAAGCTCGGACGCAGCTCCAGTGTAAGACGCGCACTCTTAAGAAGCCAGGTCACTGCGCTGATTGCGAACGGAAAGATTGTCACCACCGAGGCGAGAGCCAAGGAAGTCAGAAAGTTCGTTGAGCCGCTGATTGCACTTGCGGTTCGCGAGAAGGATAACTTCGAGACTGTCACGGTTACCGCCAAGGTTCCGAAGAAGGACGCAAACGGCAAGAGAGTGAAGGAAGAGCGCGACGGTAAGAAGGTCGTGGTCTACGACGAGGTTCAGAAGGAGATCAAGAAGGACAAGCCGTCCAGAATGGTTGCCAGAAGAAAGATGCTTGCACAGCTCTATGATGTAACTGAGGTGGATTCCAAGAGAAAGAAGGACAGCAAGAAGGTAGATCTTGTTGCGAAGCTCTTTGATGAGTATGGTCCGAAGTATGCTGGAAGAAACGGTGGGTACACCCGCATCGTGAAGATCGGCCTGAGAAAGGGCGATGCAGCGATGGAGGTCCTGCTGGAGCTCATCTGAAGTGCGGGCTGAATAAAGCAAATATGGAACCGGAGAACGCCGTCGAAAGATGGCGTTCTTTTCGCATTGTACAGGGGAAATTTCTTTGTAACGGAAGCTTACGATAAGCACAAGAAATCTGTAAGTTATTCTGAGCATTCGCTGCGATATAATAAAAATAAAGAAAGGCTGCCTCAAGCGAAGGACCGCGGTTCAAGGAGCGGTTCTTTGAAACCAGGGATTTGACACGGGAAAGAATTGCATAGAAGGAGAGGAATACCATGAAATACAGCAGAAAGTGGTTGTACGTCCTGCTTGCAGCGCTCTTTGCGCTGCTCGGAGCCTGCACCGCCTACGCCTCTTCAGAGGAGAAGCTTCGCAGCGTGACCATACATGTGAAGAGTCGGGTGGAAGCGGGTGATGTGCTCTATCGCGATGATATCGTCTTTGATGAGCCGGAGCGGGGAGAGATCGGTGTCTGGGTGGATTCGGACAAGTACAGTCTGGATTCCGCCAAAATAGTCGAGGGCAGCAGCCGTGACCTGACAGTTGGACAGGAAATCAAGCTGAAGCTGGTGCTCAGCATTACGGACGATGACTATATCTTTAAGAGTGGCTTCGGAAGGAGCAATGTAAAGCTCAGCGGAAGCGCCGCGACCGTTGCGGAGGTGCGGCGCTCTGCGAAGAAGCTCACAGTGACTGTGCGTCTTCGTGGAATCAAGGGCAATTATGACAGTCCCGCCGATGCGGAGTGGAGCAGAAATGAGCGAGGCAAGGCGCGCTGGAGCAGCGCGGAGGATGGCAGCGGTTATTACGAGCTTCTTTTAAAGCGCGGAGGCAGCATCATCAAGCGCGTCTATGACTACAGCGGGCGCAGCTACAACTTCTATCCTTATATGACAAAGGCGGGGCGCTATGAGTTCCGTGTGCGCACTGTGCCGCATACAGAGGAGGAAAAGCGCTACGGAAAGAATTCCGAGTGGGTGGAGTCCGACAGCCTGTATATCGAGTCCTGGGAGGTTTCAGACGGCAGTGGCGCCGTCTGGGAGGACGAGCACGGCAATGCAGGCCCCTCTGCGGGACAGGTCGGCTGGTATCAGACAAATGGCATGTGGCATTATCGCTATCCGAACGGCGTAGAGAAGAGAAATGGCTGGGAGCTGATTCAGGGACTCTGGTATTACTTCGATGGAAACGGCAGTATGCAGATCGGCTGGCTGAAGTCCGGCATGGGCTGGTATTATCTGGGGCCGGACGGCGCGATGCGTGTTGGTTGGCAGGATATCAACGGAAGCTGGTACTATCTTGAGGAGGACAGCGGGAAGCATTATGGCCTGATGGCTGCGGAGACGCTGGTAGTGCGCGATGGGAAGGTCTATTATGTCGACAAAGATGGCAGACAGCTGCGCGGGTGGCAGCAGGCGGGCGGCTACTGGCGCTACTTTGACCCGACAAGCGGAGAGATGGTGCGGGACAGAGTGATTGACACCTTCCATGTGGACGAGGACGGAATCTGGAGACAATAAGGGAAGGCTGCTGAGAACAGAGAGGTAAGCTGTTTTGGGGAGCTCAGAGCTAAAGGGATGAATCATATGACGGGACAGGGGAAAAAGAATATTACAGCCGCACTCATCGCGCTGTTTCGGGCAAGAGACAGTCTCCCCAAGGAGCGTAGTTGCCGAGGAAGCCGATAGTGACTCCCAAGGTTTGTGCCGTGAGACGCAGGCGGGACGGGAGCATCACCCGCTTTGTAAGACGCAGTCCGTACTGAGTTAAGGCTTTGGTGCCTCCGGCGAGATATCCCGCCGGGGGCACTAGTGCTTTGGATCATCAAAAAAACTGTCGCCCCGGGTGCAAGGAAGCACTCAGGGCGACAGTTTTCTGATCAGAGCTTTTCCTGAAGAGCCGAAGACTCACCACTCGTGAATCTTCACCATCTTTCCATCCTCATCCACATCATAGTTCAGAACCTTGGTGTTGGTAGCAAGGATCCCCGTATCGGGATCGAAGTAGTACCACTCACCCTTGATTTTGTCCCATCCGTGATTCATCTCACCCTTGTTGAAGTAATAGAGATTGCTGTCTTTATCGGAGATCCATCCGGTGACCGGCTTGCCGTCTGTTCCTGTGCAGGTGACGCCCTCCGCAGTCTCGGTGAGCACATAGCTGCTGCTGTCCAGCACCGCGTGCATCGCGAACGCAGGAAGCGCCTGAGATATGGAAAGGGCCAGAGCTAACATAATAGCAGCCCGTGTTCTTATGAAATTCATGGTCAGCCCCTCCTTTCTTTGATCTACGCTCATTATAGCAAGTTTATTCGCGCTGAAAAGAGGGTTACGAGGAGTGTAAGAACATCGTAAGATATTGAACATGATTGCGGGATGAGGGAGTATGGGCTATACTTTACCCGTACAGGGAAGCAGCGATTGAATGCAGGCAGAGAGGGAGGAAAGGATGCGTATCAAGCTCAGCAATTATATTGCCATGAAGCTGGTGGAGAGCGGCATCACACACGGCTTCAGCGTGGTGGGCGGCGGAGCCATGCACTTAAACAATGCGCTCGGGCATCAGGACGGACTGGAGATCACTTATAACCATCACGAGCAGGCCTCCGCCATTGCCGCGGAGTGCTATGCGAGAATCAACCATCGTCCGGCTGTGGTCTGTGTCACCACGGGCCCCGGCGGAACCAATGCGCTGACCGGCGTAGTCGGGGGCTGGCTTGATTCCATTCCGATGCTTGTGATCTCCGGACAGATACGCTACGACTGGACGGCGCGCGCCTCCGGCGTCCGTATCCGCGCGATGGGAGATCAGGAATTTGATATCTGCACGGCGGTGCAGTCCATGACGAAGTACTGTGAGATGGTCATAGATCCGCTGCGCATCCGCTACTGTATGGAGAAGGCGCTCTACCTCGCATCGTCCGGCCGCCCGGGACCGGTATGGCTGGATATTCCGCTGGACGTGCAGGGGGCTTATATCGAGACGGAGGAGCTTTTCGGCTTTGATCCGGAGAATTACTGCGCGGGCGGAGACGGATGGGCGGGAGGCTCCGGGCACAGGCTTCCGGAGGATGAAGGCGGCAGGGGAGAGTACCGGCCGCTGCTTCCGGAGCCGGTCTCCGAGGAGTGCGCGCGGGCCATTATAGAAAGAATACGGGCGGCGGAGCGCCCGGTCTTCAATGCGGGCAATGGCATCCGCATCGCCGATGCGCATGAGGATTTTCTGAGGGTGGCAGAGCTTCTCGGAATCCCTGTGGTGGTCGGCTGGGACAGTGAGGACTGCTATCCGGATGACGGGCCGCTCTACGCCGGACGCCCGGGGAATTTCGGGGATCGGGCGGGGAATTTTGCGGTGCAGAACGCGGATCTCGTCTTCTCTGTGGGCTCCCGCCTGAGCGTCCGTCAGGTCGGCTTCAACTGGCGCGGCTGGGCGAGAGGGGCATATACCATTGTGAATGATATTGACGCGGAGGAGCTGAAGAAGCCGACGCTGCACGTGTCCATGCCGGTGCACGCCGATGCGCGGGAGCTGCTCGCCGTGCTGCGCCGTCTGCTGGAGACGGAGGAGAAGCCGCTGTGGAAGGGCGGCAGTGGTCTCCGCGGTATGAGCTGGCTCGAGACCTGCCGCTACTGGGTGCGGCATTATCCTGTGGTGCAGGAGAAGCATCTGAAGGTCTCGGATGAGCATCCGGCCAATGTATATGCTTTTATCAGGGAGATCAGCGAGCGCGTGCCGGAGGAGAGCATCACGGTGGTCGGAAACGGCTCGGCCTGTGTGGTCGGCGGACATGCCTACAGAATCAAGCGGGGGCAGCGCTTCATTTCCAATTCCGCGATTGCCTCCATGGGCTATGATCTGCCGGCAGCGATCGGCGCGCATATGGCAAATCACGACGACCCCTGCTATCAGAGGGATATCATCCTCGTGACCGGTGACGGCAGCATCATGATGAATCTTCAGGAGCTGCAGACCATCGTCGGCGCGGGGATGCCGATCAAGATCTTTCTGATTAATAACGACGGCTATCACAGCATACGTCAGACGGAGCGGAATTTCTTCGGGGACCAGAAGCCGGTAGGCATAGGCTCCGACAGCGGGGACCTGAGCTTCCCGGATTTCGGCAGGCTTTCGGAGGCGCTGGGACTGCCCTATGTTGCGGCCCGCCACAACTCGGAGCTTCGGCGCGCGGTGGAAAAGGCGCTTGCAGCGGAGGGGCCTGTGCTCTGCGAGGCCTTTGTGGATACGGATCAGAACTTTGAGCCGAAGTCCTCCGGAAAGCGCCTCCCGGACGGCACGATGGTGAGCCCGCCGCTTGAGGACCTGACGCCCTTCCTCTCCGAGGAGGAGATGAATGCAAATATGATCGTTCCGAGGATGCAGGCGTGATCGTCCTGATCACGGGGGCCACGAGCTTTCTCGGGGCGGCGGTGACGCGAGCCCTGCTGCGGCGCGGGCATCGCGTGTATGCACTGGTGCGTCCCGGATCGAAAAACAGGGCGCAGCTCCCGCAGCATGAGCGCCTCTCCTGCATTGACTGTGCGATGGAGGAGGTCACGCGTCTTCCGGGCCTTCCGGGGATGCCAAAGAGGATTGACTGCTGTCTGCATTTCGCATGGTCGGGCGTGGGAGTACAGGGCAGAATGAATCCGGAGATACAGGCGGAGAATGTGCGCGCGACGCTGACACTGCTGCGCGCACTCTCGGAGTTCTCCTGCGGCTGTTTTCTCTTTGCGGGCTCGCAGGCGGAGTACGGCGTCACACTGGAGCGCGTGCGGGAGGGTAGCTGCAGCGGAGGGGCAGTTACCGAAGCAGCGCACTGCCGTCCCGTATCGGAATATGGAAAGGCGAAGCTCCGCGTGCTGAACGAGGGCTCCGCGCTGGCTGCCGCATGTGGTATCCGCTATGTACATATGCGCATCTTCTCCGTCTATGGGCCGGGAGATCATGAGAGCTCTCTCGTTTCAGCCTGCGTGCGCGCGGCGGAGGGCGGGGAGATTACGCTCGGTCCCTGTGCGCAGCAGTGGAACTTTCTCTATGTAGAGGATTGCGCGGAGGCGGTCGCCCTGCTCGCAGAGCGAAGTGCAGGGGGCAGTGTCCCGGAGCGGGCGGAGGACAGCGCGCAGGAGAAAACAGAAGCTGTCTACAATATCGGGAGCCGGGATACGCGGCAGCTTAAGGACTTTGTGCGGGAGATTTTCATGCAGCTTCCACAGGAGCGGCGGGGACGCTGCCGCTTTGCGGAGCGCCCGGCAGGGCCGGAGGGAACGCCCTATCTCTGTCCGGACACGGAGAAGCTTCGCAGACGGACAGGGTGGTGTGAGAGGCACAGCTTCTCCGAGGGAATTGGCATCATGCTGAATGTACAGAGAGGGGAAGCCGGGTGCTGAGCCGGAAGGGCTTTGGCGGAAGCTTAAGAGAAGGCTCTCTGTGACAGAAAGGAGCAGCAATTGAAGCGATGTATAGCCTGCGGGGCTTTGCTCTTTGAGGAGCCCCTGCTCGTGATTGAGAATATGCCGGCTGCCGCGCAGCATCTGCCGGGGCCGGAGGACGCCGGGACGGAGCGCGGCATCACGGTGCGTCTCTGTGCCTGCCGCGGCTGCGGACTCGTTCAGCTCTCCAGTGCGCCTGTGCCCTACTACCGGGATGTGATACGCTCGGGGGGATACAGCACGACCATGGACAGACTGAGGAGAAGTCAGTACGACAAGTGGATCCCCTTCTTTTCACTTGCGGGAAAGAAAATACTGGAGGCTGGCTGCGGACAGGGAGAGTTTCTCAGCATATTGCGGGACTATCCTGTGGAGGCCTACGGGATGGAGCACAGCCATGTGCTTGCGGAGAAGGCGAGGGCTCTGGGGCTCCGGGTCGCGGAGGACTATCCGGAATCGGAGACGCAGCGCTTTGAAAACGCGCCCTTCGATGCCTTTACCTCCTTTAACTTTCTGGAACATCAGCCGGATCCTGCCGGATATCTCCGGGCAATTGCCGCGAATCTCACGGAGGATGGCTGCGGTCTGGTGACGGTGCCGAGCTTTGAGTACATACTGGAGCAGAGCAGCTTCTATGAGCTGATCCCGGATCACCTCTCCTACTTCACCATGGAGACGCTGGAGGCGCTCATGAACCGCTGCGGCTTCGACGTGCTGGAGAGAGAGAGAATCAACCGGGATACGCTCTCTGTCTTTGTGCGAAAGAAAAAGAGGGCCGATGTCTCCGGACTCATCCGGAAGAAGCGGGAGATCGCAGATGAAGTACTCTCTCTGATCACTGAGACGGAGAGGGAGGGGAAGCACATTGCGGTCTGGGGCGCTTCTCATCAGGGCTTTACGCTCTGTGCAACGACCGGGCTCTGCGGAAGGCTGCGCTATATCATAGATTCCGCGCCCTTCAAGCAGGGGAGGATTGCTCCGGCATCACACATTCCGATTGTTTCGCCCGACTACGCGGCAGAGCACCCCACGGAAAAGATTGTGATTGTCGCGCCGGGTTACACGGAGGAGATCGCCGGCATGATCCGCGCCCGCTTCCCGAAGGGGACGGAGCTGTGGACGCTCAGGACAGACCGGCTGCAGAAGCTGTAAGGAAGTGAGAGCATGAGAGCATTTATTCTGAAGAAAAGAGGCGTCGCAGAGATCACAGAGCATGCGCCGGAGCCGGAGCTTAAGGAGCCCTACGGGGCCATACTCACACCGCTTGCCATGGCGCCCTGCACCTCCGATGTGAATACCGTGTACGGGACTGGCTCCAGAAAGCCGGAGAATCTGATTCTGGGACACGAGTGCGTGGCGCGGGTCGTAGAGGTCGCGTCCGGGGTCCGGGATTTTCGGCCGGGAGAGCTCGTGGCGGTTCCGGCCATCACGCCGGACTGGCGCGAGACGGCGATACAGGAGGGCAATGACCGTCACGCCGGGAGGCCCTTCTCGGGAAATGCACTGGGCAGGAGCATACCGGGCGTCTTTGCGGAGCGCTTTGCGATCGCGGATGCGGATACGACGCTCGCACATATTCCGGAGGGGGTCTCTCTGAAGGATGCGCTCATGTGCGTGGACGTGGTGACAACCGGCTTCACCGGCGCAGAGTCCGCGGAGATACGCGTTGGAGATACGGTCGTGGTGCTTGGAATCGGAGCGATAGGCCTCATGGCGGTGCAGGGGGCGGCGCTCATGGGTGCGGCGAGAATTCTTGCGGTCGGGACGCGCGCGGTGAGCGTGCGGCTCGCAAAGGAATTCGGCGCAAATGAGGTGCTGAGCTACCGGGAGGGGGATATCGCCGCGCAGGTTCTCGGGCGAACCGGTGGCATCGGTGCAGATGCGGTGATTATCTGCGGCGGCGACGACAGCGCGCTCCCGCAGGCGATTGATATGGTGCGCTACGGCATAGGCCGGGTGGTGAACCTGAAGCATTTTCCGGGAGAGGGTGCCATGGAAATTCCAAAGTTCTCCGGCGGAAGAGGCATGGCGGGAAAGACCGTGAAGCTGGAGCTCTGCCGCGGCGGCAGGGCGCGGATTGAGCGACTTATGAAGATGGTGCAGTACGGGAGAATACAGCCGGGGAAGCTGGTGACGCATGAGCTTTCGGGCTTCGACCGCATTGCGGACGGGCTGGAGCTGATGCGGAATAAGCGGGAGGATCTGGTCAAGGTGATGGTGAAGCCGTGAGGCGGCTTTGTCAGGTGATGCCAAGGTGAAGAGAGGGCAGATGAAGAAAATCAGTGTGGTAATTCCCTGTTACAATGAGGAGGAAAATGTCGGGCCGATCACGGCGGCTGTGGAGCAGCTGTTTCATGAACAGCTTCCGGATTACGACTATGAGCTCCTGCTCATAGACAACGACTCCCAGGACGGAACGAGAGACAGGATACGTGTGCTCTGCGCCGGGAATCCGAAGATCAAGGCGATATTCAACGCGAAGAATTTCGGACAGTTCAACTCCCCCTACTATGCGATGCTTCAGTCCGACGGGGATGCGACTGTGCTCATGGCGGCGGATTTCCAGGATCCGCCGGAGATGATCGCAAAGTATGTCGCCGCGTGGGAGGAGGGCTATAAAATCGCCATCGGCATCAAGACGCACAGCGAGGAAAATCCGCTCATGTACTGGCTGAGGAGCGAGTACTACAAGTGGATACGGCGACTCTCCGAGGTGGATCAGATCGAGCACTTCACGGGCTTTGGTCTCTACGACAGACATTTTATTGAGGTGCTGCGGGAGCTCGACGATCCCACGCCCTTTCTCCGCGGTATCGTCGCGGAGCTCGGCTACAGGCGGAAGGAGATTCCCTACGATCAGCCGAAGCGCCGGGCGGGAAAGACCAGCAATAATTTTTATAAGCTCTACGATGCGGCGATGCTCTCCATCACCTCCTACACGAAATTCGGCCTGCGGCTCGCGACCTTTGTGGGGGGGATCACGATGGTGACCAGCACGGTGATCGCCATCATTTACCTCGTCATGAAGCTCATGTACTGGGATCGCTTTCAGGCAGGTCTCGCGCCGCTGCTCATCGGCATGCTCTTTCTGGGCTCCGTCATCATCTTCTTTATCGGCATGATGGGGGAGTATGTGCTGACCATCAATCAGCGCGTGATGCGGCGTCCGCTGGTTGTGGAGGAGGAGCGTCTGAACTTCTGAACGAGGGGCAAATGAACAGGAAAAGGAAGCGGTATGAAGTATAAGATAGATGTTGTGCGAATACGGGAGAACTACATCACTCTGAACGGCTGGGTTGTGGGGAAAAGGCCGGAGTCCGCGGTGCTCTATACAGTGCTGGACGGAAACCGTCAGCCAATTGAATTTAAGATCGTGTCCACCCGCCGCGACGATGTGAGTCAGATCTACTATAAGCGCGTTGTGGATCGTGATCTCGGCTTTGACATCCGGTTTCCCTACGAGCGCGGCAGGAACTACTGGCTGGTGATCCGCTGCGAGGGGCGCACGGCGCGCATCAAATACAACGAGGAGCTCATAGGGAAACGGGCAAGTGTCGCGCACAAGCGCATGGAGAAGCTGCGCGATCTCTGCAATATGGAGACTGCGCGCGTCGCTCTCTCCTACTTTCAGAAGCACGGCCTCCGGGCGCTCATCCTGAAGTCAAAGAACAAGCTTGAGGGCATAGACAGCGACTATGAGTACGCGGAGTGGTACGAGAAGACAAGGCCCACAGAGGCGGAGCTTCTGCGGCAGCGGGCAGAGGCGGTGCGGGAGAGCGACCCGCTCTTTTCCATTGTCATTCCGGTCTATGCGACGCCGGATCAGTATCTTAGGGAGCTGCTGGACTCGATACTCAGGCAGAGCTACCCGAAGCTAGAGGTCTGCATTGCGGACGGCAGCCCGAGAGGAAGAGACAAGGGGGCGCTGCTTCAGCACTATGCGTCGCGGGATGCGCGGGTGCGCTATGAGCTGCTCGGGGAGAACCGGGGCATCTCCGGCAATACCAATGCCGCACTTCAGATGGCGAAGGGAGATTTCATTGTCCTCTGTGACCACGACGATGTTCTGCCGGAGCACGCGCTCTATGCCTGCAAAAGGGCAATTGAGGCGAACCCGGGCTGCGACTGCCTCTATTCCGACGAGGACAAGCTCGATATGGACGGCGGCTCGCTCTTTGACCCGAACTTCAAGCCGGACTTCAATCAGGATATGCTGACGAGCGTCAACTACATCTGCCACCTCTTTGTGGTGAAGAAGAGCCTTCAGGAGAAAATCGGGATTTTCGATTCTGCCTACGACGGCGCGCAGGACTATGATTTTATACTCCGCGTGACAGAGCAGGCGGAGCGCATTGTCCACATTCCGGAGGTGCTCTATCACTGGCGCTGTCACATGAACTCGACTGCCTCCAATCCGGAGAGCAAGCTCTATGCCTTCGAGGCGGGTGCGCGCGCCATACGTGCGCACTACAAGAGGGTGTGGCCGGAGATTAAGATATCGGAGATCCGGAAGGGTGTGGATTATGGCATCTACCACACGATTTTTGCGCTTTCCGAGGAGCCGCTGGTGTCTGTCATCATCCCCAATAAGGACCACACGGAGGATCTTGACACGGCAATTCGCTCCCTGCTGGAGCGGGGAAGCTATAAAAATCTGGAGTTCATCGTGGTGGAAAATAACTCCACGGAGCAGAAGACCTGGGACTACTACGAGCGGATACAGCGGGAGCTCCCCGCGGTGAGAGTGGTGCGCTGGGAGGGCCCCTTCAATTTCTCTGCCATCAATAACTTCGGCGTGCAGTCGGCGCGGGGAGAGTATCTCCTCTTTATGAATAACGATGTGGAGCTCATCAATCCGGATACCGTGCGGGAGCTTCTGGGCTACGCGCAGCGTCCCGATGTCGGCGCGGTCGGCTGCCGGCTGCTCTATGAGGACGACACAGTGCAGCACGCGGGTGTGGTGATCGGCTTCGGCGGCATCGCGGGACATACCTTTATCGGTCTTCACGAGCTGCAGAACAGCTATTTTCACCGCGCAGTGACTGCGCAGGACTACTCTGCGGTGACGGCGGCCTGCCTGCTCACAAAGAAACAGCTCTTTCTCTCAGTCGGCGGCTTCACGGAGGAGCTCGCCGTCGCGTTCAATGATATTGACCTGTGCTTAAAGCTCAGGGCGGCCGGAAAGCTGGTGGTCTACAATCCCTATGCGCTGCTGCATCACTATGAGTCGAAGTCGCGGGGGCTGGAGGACACGCCGGAGAAGGTGGAGCGCTTCAACCGGGAGATAGCCTGCTTCATGAAGCGCTGGCCGGATATTTTAAGGAGCGGGGATCCCTACTACAATCCGAATCTGACGCTCAGAAAATCGAACTTCTCACTGCGGGATCTCGACAAGGAACAAATCGGAGAGCCCTATCACATCGAAGGGATAGAAAAATACCTATGAAGCGCGTGACCGTAGTCATACCAAATTACAATGGCATGAGGTATCTCCCGCAGTGCATCGCCGCGCTGCGACACCAGACTGTGCAGGACTTTGAGCTTCTCGTCGTGGAAAATGCCTCTCGGGACGGGAGTGCCGACTGGCTCAGGGCAGAGGGCGTTCCCTTTCTTCAGGAGACAGAGAATCTCGGCTTTGCGGGCGGCGTCAACGCGGGAATACGGAAGGTGCGGACGCCCTATGTCATACTTCTGAATAACGACACGGAGGTGTTTCCAAGCTTTGTGGAGATGCTGCTCCGTGAGATAGAGCGCCATCCGCGTATCTTTTCTGTCAGCGCGCTCATGCTGCGGACGCAGGATCACAGTGCGGTGGATGATGCCGGAGATGCGCTCTCTCTTCCGGGCTGGGCCTGGCAGAGAGGCACGGGGGAGCCGGCAGCGCGCTACAGAGAGAGCTGTGAGGTCTTCTCCGCCTGCGGGGGAGCGGCAATCTACCGCACGGAGCTCCTTAAGCAGCTGGGTCTCTTTGACGAGGCGCACTTCGCCTACCTTGAGGACACAGACCTCGGCTGGAGAGCGAAGCTCTGCGGCTATCACAACCGCTACTGTCCGGCGGCACGGGTGCTCCACTACGGCAGCGCAACCAGCGGCTCTAAGTACAATGCCTTCAAGATTCGGCTCGCCTCAAGGAACCATATCTGGCTGCTGTACAAGAATATGCCGGACTGGCAGCTGATCCTGAATTTCCCGTGGATACTCGCGGGGATGCTGGTGAAGGCTGTTTTCTTTGCGAAGAAGGGTCTGCTTTCCGCATGGCTATCCGGGACCGCCGAGGGCTTTCGCGGACTCGGGCGGGTGAGCCGGGTCGATTTTTCTCGGATTTCGCCCGCAGCGGTGTTATCAGTTCAGTGGGAGATGCTCATCGGGACGTTTTTATATCTCCAGCATCTCATCCGGCGCGGCCGGAGAGCGGGCGCAACAGAAGGAACAGAATCTTAAATTTCTATGATCTTTGCCGGAAGAGATTCATTTTCCATAGTAAAAGCAGGGAAAATGGATTATACTTTTGCTCATGATTAAAGACTTTCAAAAGCAGCTGAACAGACTTCATGTGGTACTGGACGCCATTCTGGTCGCAGCCGCGTATCTCTGCGCCTGGTGCGTTTTATTTGCCGCACATCCGGGAATGGGCATACTGCCCTTCGCGGTGTATTTGCGTGCGCTGATTCTGATCGTTCCGCTCTACCTTCTTTTAAATGCTGTCTTCGGGCTCTACGCGCCGAAGCGCACCAGCGGGCGGCGGGCAGAATTTGCCAATATACTGAAGGTCAACACGATAGGGCTGCTGTGCTTCACACTGGTTCTGTATCTCGGCTCAAAAAACCAGTATCTCTATCACTTCTCCAGACGTCTGGTTCTGGTCTTCTATCTCCTCAGCATTGTATTTACGACGGCCGGGCGCAATCTCATACGCACGGCGCTGCGGCGGCTCAGGAGAAAGGGCTTTAATCAGAAGCAGATCCTGCTCATTGGCTACAGCACGGCGGCTAAGGGCTATATTGACCGCATTCTGACCAATCCGGAGTGGGGCTACAGGATCCGGGGGATTCTTGACGACAGCGAGGAGCGGGGCACGGAGTACCACGGCGTGCGTGTCATAGGAACGGTGGATAATCTTCAGGAGATACTGGATCTCAATGTGCTGGACGAGATCGCGATTACGCTCGCGCTGAAGCAGTATGAGCGCCTCAAGGAGATTGTGCAGCTCTGCGAGAAGTCCGGTGTGCACACGAAGTTTATACCGGATTATTACGGCGTCATACCGACCATTCCCTATATCGAGGATGTCGCCGGGATGCCGGTGATCAATATACGCCACGTTCCGCTGACGGAGCTTTACAATGCGGCGGTGAAGCGGGCGGTGGATATTGTCGGGGCCCTGGTCGGCATCATCCTCTTCTCGCCCGTCATGCTGGTGACGGCGCTGCTGGTGCGTCTCACGAGCGAGGGGCCGGTGATTTTCAGGCAGGAGAGAGTCGGGCTGCATCAGAGGCCCTTCCGCATGTACAAGTTCCGCTCCATGCGTCTTCAGGTCGATGATGAGGAGCGGAAGGAGTGGACCACGAAGCATGATCCGCGGGTCACAGCGGTGGGTCGCTTCATACGGAAGACCAGCATCGACGAGATGCCGCAGTTCTTCAATATCCTGAAGGGGGATATGAGTCTCGTCGGGCCTAGGCCCGAGCGGCCGTTTTTCGTGGAGAAGTTCAGGGAGGAGATTCCGCACTACATGATCAAGCATCAGGTGCGCCCGGGTCTCACCGGCTGGGCACAGGTGAACGGTCTGCGCGGAGACACCTCGATTGAGCGGCGGATTGAGTACGATCTCTACTATATTGAGAACTGGACGCTGGGCTTTGACTTAAAGATTATGTTTCTGACCATATTTCGCGGGTTTGTGAATAAAAATGCGTACTGAGAGAGGCGGCAGGGAGACAGCTGTCCCATGCGGGCCTCAGAGGAGTAGTGTTCATGCAGGATCGGGATAATGAAGTGAGGGGTGAGCTGCTGCGCGGCAGGAGCCGCAGGAGAGGCACCGCGCGGGAGTCAGGAGGCGCAGGGCGCGAGCGCGCCTGGCAGGACAAGCCGCGGAGAAGGCGCTCTGCGGCGGAGCTTCGCGTGCGGAGAATCATCCTTCTCGCGGTGCTGGAGCTGTTTGTGCTCGCGGGCATCTTCGCCTATCGCTATGTATTAAAGCAGTACAGCAAGATACAGCGTCTGGAATTCGCGGCGGAAAATGTCGAGAATACGGAGCTCTCCAGCGAGGACATCAAGAAGATGAAGGGCTACTGGAACATCGCGGCCTTCGGTGTGGATTCACGCGATTCCTCAGTTGGCCGCGGCAATAATTCCGATGTCATCATGATTGTCAGCATCAACCGCGAGAACGGAGAGATACGGATCGCAAGCGTGTTCCGCGACTCCTACCTCTCACTCGCAAACGGCTCCTACAGCAAGATCAATGCCGCCTACGCGATCGGAGGACCGGAGCTCGCGGTCAAGGCGCTGAACCAGAATCTGGATCTGAATATCACGGACTACATCACCTTCAACTGGAAGGCTGTCGCGACGGGCGTCAATATTCTCGGCGGGGTGGATGTGGATATCAGCAACGCGGAGTTCAAGTATATCAATTCCTACATCACGGAGACGGTCAAGGGCACAGGCATCGGCTCCGTGCAGCTGAAGAGCCCGGGCATGAACCATCTGGATGGAATTCAGGCCGTCGCGTACGCACGCCTGCGCTACATGGACAATGACTACACGAGAACGGAGCGACAGAGGAAGATTATTCAGCTCTGTGTGGAGAAGGCGAAGCACGCGGATGCGCAGACGCTCTCGGATCTCGCCGGAAATATGCTGTCCATGGTCGCGACGAGTCTCAAGTGGGACGACGGCATGAATCTCGCGGTGAATGTGACGAAGTACAGCATTGCGGGCACGCTGGGCTTCCCCATGGATCGCAGAGAGGTCAATATGGGGAAGAAGGGCGCATGTGTGCTTCCGCACACGCTGGAGTCCAATGTAAAGCAGCTTCACACCTTTCTCTTTGCCGATCAGGAGTATGCGGTCTCCGGCAGAGTGAGGGAGATTGATAACCGCATCGCCTCGGATCGGGAAAAGTATCGCTACGAGAGCTACGAGAAGCAGCAGCGTGAGCAGGAAGAGGACGAGGAAGAGGAGGAGAGCAGCAGGGCGGACAGCGGCAAAAGGAGCAGTCAGGAGACCGACGAGAACGGGGATACCGTTCCGGAGACCGATGATTTTGGAAGGCCGCTTCACCCGACAGATGCGGACGGCCGCTTTGTCCCCGAGACGGACAGCCACGGAAATCCGCTCTATGACTATGAGGAGTCGGATGCGGATGATGAGCCGCCGACGGACAGTCACGGAAATCTCCTGCCCGGCGCGCCGGGCACCCGCCGTGAGACCGCGCCGGATGGAAGCATCATAGAGAGCGGCAGCGCGGGGCGGCTGTCTCCGCAGCCCACAGAGAGCGCGGCAGCGAGCACGGAGGAATATCCGGGAGGGCTGTCTCCGGCGCGACCGGGTGCAGGTACAGGCTCAGCAGCTTACCCGGGAGCGGAGGGAACACGCGGCACGAGCGCGGCCTCCACTGCCCCCGCAGCTCCCTCACCCCGCTCTCAGGATGCGGATGAGAGTGAATATGTCAACTCGGGTCCGGGACACACAGCAGCGGCGACAAGTGCGGCTGCGCCCGCTCCCACAGCTCCGACGCCGGCTGCGGCGCCGATGGCGGAGGCTCTTCCGCAGATCTGAGCGGACTGTGCGGGGCAAAACAGAACAGGATCAAGCGGAGAACTGTGAATCACGGGGCGCTGTGATTTCACAGTTCTTCCTGATTTCGAACACAGTTCCTTCACAAAGCTTCTTTATACTATCTTCTGTAAGCGGGAAGAAGCTTCGGAGCCGGGCAGCGGTACTGTCAGGAGACAGGCGCGGGAGGCTCCAAAAATCCGATAGAGAGAAACGGAGGAATCTGCGATGTACGGTGAGAACAATCAGTATCAGAATTACAGCAATATGCCCTATGATAACACGGCGGCGGGAAGCTCCGGGGGCAGCTATGGGGCGCCGGACGAGGGGCCGAAGGAAGCAAAAAAGAGCGGCAGCCTGCTGCGGAAGCTCGGAACCTCCGCGGCCTGCGCGCTGGTCTTCGGCTGCGTCGCGGGTGTGACCATGTCAGGCGTGGGCCATGTGGCGGGCAGAAGCGCGGCGGGCAGCGCTGCGGCGGAGAGCAGTGCCGTGGCGGGGAGGAGTGAAAGCGCAGAGGAGAAGCAGACGCAGGCTCCGGCTCGGGAGAGTGCGGAGAGCCAGAGGGACGCAGCCTCCGAGACGCTTGCCGGGAGCTCCAATCTGGATGTCTCGGCGATAGTCGAGAAGGCCATGCCTTCTGTTGTCGCCATCAATGTGAAGGGGGAGCAGCAGGTCAGTGACTGGTTCGGGCGCGCACAGACCTACGAGACCTCCGGCGCCGGCTCGGGTATTCTGATCGGCGAAAATGATGAGGAGTATCTCATCGTCACAAACAATCACGTTGTCGCGAATACGACCAGCATGTCGGTACAGTTCATCGACGGTCAGAGCGTGGACGCAGAGCTGAAGGGCACGGATTCCGCGGCGGATGTTGCCGTCATAGCGGTGAAGAAGTCTGATGTCTCCGATGAGACCAGGGCGGAGATCAAGGTCGCAGAGGTCGGCGATTCTGAGAAGCTGAAGGTCGGGCAGGGGGTTATCGCGATCGGGAATGCGCTCGGCTATGGACAGTCCGTCACGGTCGGCTATGTGAGTGCGACGAACAGAACCATCACAGCACAGGATGCCGCCACGGGTGAGAAGGCAAAGGTTCAGAATCTTCTTCAGACGGATGCGGCGATCAATCCGGGCAACTCCGGTGGAGCGCTGCTGAATATGCAGGGACAGGTCATCGGCATCAATGAGTCAAAGAGCGTCGATACGACAGTCGAGGGTATGGGCTACGCAATCCCGATCTCCAGTGTGACACAGCTCATTGAGACGCTGTCAACGCAGAAGACGAGGGCGCAGGTTGCAGAGGCGGACAGAGGCTACATCGGCTTTCAGGGTCAGAATGTGGATGAGGAGGCCGCCCGGAAATTCAATATGCCGGTCGGTATCTTTGTCTACAAGCTGCTGGACGGCGGCGCAGCGGCGCATTCTGACCTGCAGGAGAGCGATATCATCACAAAATTTGAGGGGCAGACCGTCACGACCATTGAGGAGCTGAAGGAACGGCTGACCCGCTACAGCAAGGGAGAGACCGTCACGCTGACGGTGCAGCGTCCGAGCGGCAAGAGCTACGAGGAAAAGGAGATTCAGATCACGCTGGCGGCGCAGGGAAGTGTCGAGGGAAGGTCCTCCGGTGCAGCTGAGCAGCCGGACAGCAGTGAGGAGGAGGGTTCCTCCGACAGAGGCTCCGGGCGCATACCTTGGGGAAGCATCGACGATTTCTTCCGGAACGGCGGATTCCAGTTCCAGTGGTAAGCGGCTTCCGCTGTATAAAGTGCAGCTGCATTCAAAAATATTCTGACAGCTGAGTGAATGTTCCCCCGCTGTGGCCTTCCGAGGCCGCGGCGGGGGATTCTGCGTCTCAAAGCGCATATGAAAAGAAAGCGGGATGTGCTATGATGAAAAAAAGCATGCAAGGGAAAGGATTCCTCTTGAGGAGAGTGCTGAAAATGCAGCTTTTGATCAGGAAAAACAGCGCGCCGGCAGAGGGACAGAACGGCGCGGGAAAGAGAGTGGCATATGCTGTACCTTGGGTTGATCCCGCTCATTGCGGGATCAGATCTCATTGTCAAATCAGGGATAGAGCGCATGGGGGCGGAAGAGTTTCCGCGTGACATTGCAGGAACGAAGGGCAGAGTTCAGTTCAGGAAGCTGCACAACAGCGGTTTTCCCATGGGAGCTCTGAGAGAATTCCCGGAGCTCATACGCTGTCTGCCGCTCGCGGTTTCAAGTATCATGCTGTTTCGCATCTCTCTATTGCTGCCGCGGCGGGGGCACAGCCTGGAGAAGCTCGGTCTCTCGGCGGCACTCGGCGGAGCCCTGAGCAATCTCTTTGACCGCTTCTTCCGCGGTCACGTGGTGGACTATCTCTATGTGGAGCTGCCGCTGGTCAACAGGATCGTTTTTAATCTGGGAGATGTTTTTATCGCGCTTGGCGCACTGCTCACAGGCGCAGGCAGAGCACGCGGAGGGAAAAGGCTTGGAACGCACTGATATACTGAATTTACTGGTGCTGGCGGGACTTCTGATGCTGTCCGCCTTTTTTTCCTCCTCGGAGACAGCGCTCACGACGGTGAACCGTATCCGCATCCGGACGCTCGCGGAGCGGGGAAGTAAGAAGGCCCTGCTGCTGCTCCGTGTCTTTGAGCAGCCGGAGAAGATGCTCTCCGTCATTCTGGTCGGCAACAATGTGGTGAATCTCTACGCCTCCTCCCTCGCGACGACCCTCACCATACATCTCTTCGGGAACCGGGCAGTCGGCGCCGCGACGGGGCTCCTGACCCTTGCAGTGCTGGTATTTGGTGAGCTTGCGCCGAAGACCATGGCGACTCGGGAGGCAGAGCGCATCTCGCTGCGGGTGGCCGGCACGATCCGCGCTCTGATGTTTCTTCTCACTCCGGTGGTTTATGTGGTCGATGTGCTGACTGCAGCGGTGCTGCGGGTGCTCGGCTTCCATTCCTCCGGACGGCGGGAGACAGTGACAGCGGAGGAGCTCAGAACCATTGTCCGCGTGGGGCACGAGGAGGGCGTGATCGAGCAGGATGAGAGGGTGCTTCTGGACAATGTCTTTGACTTCGGGGAGATCCTCGCGCGGGACATCATGATTCCGCGAATTGATATGATCTGTGTCGAGGAGCATGATGATTATGAGACTCTGATGGAGCTCGTCCGGCGTGAGAAATATACGCGCATTCCTGTGTGCAGAGATTCCCCGGATGTGATCGTGGGAATACTGAATGTGAAGGATCTTCTGTTTCGCGACGCAGAGCAGCTCTTCAGCATCCCGGAGCTCATGCGGGCGCCGCTTTTTACCTATGAGCATAAGAAGACCGCGGAGCTCATGGTGGAGATGCGGAAGAATTTCACAAATATCGCGATTGTCCTGGATGAGTACGGCGTCACCGCAGGCATGGTGACCATGGAGGACATACTGGAGGAGATCGTCGGAGAGATTCGGGATGAGTACGACACAGACGAGGAGAAGAGCATACGCCGCGTCGCGCCGGGCGAATATCTTGTGGATGGGAATCTGAGAATCAGCGAGCTGAATGACGTGCTGCACATTGCACTCTCCTCAGAGGACTTCGAGTCCGTCGGCGGACTGGTGATGGGACTGCTTGACCATCTGCCGAAGAAGGGAGAGTCCGTGAGCAGCTCCGGCGTGCGGCTCAGGGTGGAGCGCATGGAGAAGAACCGCGTCGCGCAGCTCCGGCTCTGGTGCCCCGCGGAGAAATCCGTTGTCAACCTATAAGCGATGTGTTATAATTCCGAGAGCATTGACCGAGAGGAGGAGTACGATATGAAGCACGTTATGACCTTAAATGAAAAGCCCCTGAAGGAAAGCATGAAGAAGGGCGGCTGCGGCGAGTGCCAGACTTCCTGCCAGTCCGCGTGCAAGACTTCCTGCACCGTCGGAAACCAGAGCTGCGAGAACGAGAACAGATAAGGTTCGCGATGAGGCCCGTCCTTTTGTGTTCAAAAGTGAGGGAGCATCGGGGTACCCCTACGGTCTGAAAAGATTGTAGGGGTGCTTCGCTTTGCCTGCTATTTCGGGGCGCAGCAATCGAAAATGAAATGAGGTAAGCATTTGATTCATCAGTTTGTGAATAATGGCATTGCCATCGTTATGGACGTAAATTCCGGCTCTGTTCATGTCGCGGACCCGCTGTTTTATGATGCGGTGGAGCTGGCAGAGCCGATTGTGGGTGAGCTTGAGAAGCCGGAGCCGCTGTCGGAGGCGGCAAAGGCCGTGGTCCGCACGGGGCTCGCCGGGAAATATCCGCAGGAGGATATTGAGGAGATCATCGTCACCATGCAGGAGCTCATCGATGCGGAGGAGCTCTTTACAAAGGACAATTACCGCCTCTTTATCGAGAATTTCAAGGCGCGGAAGACCGTCGTCAAGGCGCTCTGTCTTCATATTGCACATGACTGCAATCTTGCCTGCCGCTATTGCTTTGCCGAGGAGGGGGAGTATCACGGAAGACGCGCGCTCATGAGCTACGAGGTAGGAAAGAAGGCGCTGGATTTTCTCATTGCGAACTCGGGCTCAAGGCGGAATCTTGAGGTGGATTTCTTCGGCGGTGAGCCGACCATGAACTGGGAGGTTGTGAAGCAGCTGGTAGCCTACGGGCGCTCTGAGGAGGAGGCGCATAATAAGCGCTTCCGCTTTACCCTCACGACCAATGGTCTGCTCCTGAACGATGAGATCATGGACTTCTGCAACCGGGAGATGGCCAATGTCGTTTTGAGTCTGGACGGACGCAGGGAGGTCAATGACCGCATGCGCCCCACCAGGAACGGAAAGGGAAGCTACGATATCATAGTTCCGAAGTTCCAGAAGTTTGCAAAGTCCCGCGGGGACAAGGACTACTATATCCGCGGAACCTTTACGCGGGAGAATCTGGAGTTTTCAAAGGATGTGCTGCATTTCGCAGATCTTGGCTTTGAGAAGATGAGCATGGAGCCGGTGGTGGGACTTCCCGAGGAGCCCTATGCGATCCGGGAGGAGGATCTCCCGAAGATACTGGAGCAGTACGATATCCTTGCGAAGGAGTACGTGAAGCGGAGGCGTGAGGGGCGCGGATTCATCTTCTTCCACTTCCAGATTGATTTAAAGCAGGGCCCCTGCGTCGCGAAGCGGCTCTCCGGCTGCGGCTCGGGGACGGAGTATCTCGCGGTGACACCCTGGGGAGATTTCTACCCATGTCATCAGTTTGTCGGAGATGAGCGCTATCTGCTCGGCTCAGTGGATCAGGGAATTGTCCGCACGGATATCTGCGATGAGTTCAAGCTCTGCAATGTCTATGCGAAGCCAAAGTGCAGGGACTGCTTTGCGCGCTTCTACTGCAGCGGCGGCTGCGCAGCCAATTCGTGGAAGTTTCATCAGAGTCTCACGGATGCCTATGACATCGGCTGCAGGATGCAGAAAAAGCGCATCGAGTGTGCTATTATGATTAAGGCTGCGGAGATGATGGACGCGGCAGAGAGATGACAGTGAATCCCGGAAGGGATTTATATAATATTTTGAACCCAGAGGGGGAGGATGTGTCATGAAGAACAGTAAACAGAAGGGCGCTTTAAGTCTGCTCGTGCTGCTAGCGATTCTCGCAGGCTTCATCTACCTGGCTTACATCAGCCTGAGCCAGGGGAAGATAAAGCTCGGACTGGATCTCGCCGGCGGCGTCAGCATCACCTACCAGGCCAAGGAGGAAAACCCGAGCGATCAGGATATGCGGGACACGATCTACAAGCTTCAGCAGCGTGTCAGCGGCTACTCCAATGAGGCGCAGGTCTATCAGGAGGGAAAGAACCGGATCAACATTGATATTCCGGGCGTCTCTGATGCCAATACGATACTGGAGGAGCTCGGTCAGCCCGGCTCCCTCACCTTTGTGGATCCGGACGGGAAGGTGATCCTGAACGGAAATCAGGTGAAGAGCGCGCAGGCGGGTCAGGGGACGGACAATACGACCGGCGCGGCACAGTACGTGGTAGAGCTCAGCTTCACGGATGAGGGCACAAAGGCCTTTGCAGAAGCGACCACGCGTCTTGTGGGACAGCAGATTGCAATCATCTACGACGGCGTCATGTACTCGAACCCGGTGGTGCGCGAGGCGATCACAGGCGGGCAGTGCACCATCGACGGCATGAGCAGCTATGAGGAGGCGGAGCGTCTCGCCTCCACAATTCGCATCGGTGCGCTGAAGCTGGAGCTCGAGGAGATGCGGAGCAATGTCGTCGGCGCGCAGCTCGGTCAGAAGGCCATCAGCACTTCTCTGAGAGCGGGTGCAGTGAGCTTTGCGGTGATCGCGGCGTTTATGGCAGCTATCTTCTGGCTTCCGGGAATTGCGGCGGCACTCGCGCTGGCTCTCTATATCTGCCTCACGATCTGCCTGCTCTCTGCCTTCGATATCACGATGACCCTTCCGGGCATCGCAGGTATCATCCTCTCTGTCGGTATGGCGGTGGATGCAAACGTGATTATCTTTACGCGAATCCGCGAGGAGATCGGCCTCGGAAAGACGGTGCGAAGCGCGGTGAAGACCGGCTTCCGCAAGGCGCTCTCTGCCATTGTGGATGGAAATATCACGACACTCATTGCGTCGGCGGTGCTCTTTATCATGGGAACCGGAACCATACGCGGCTTTGCCACGACCCTCGGTCTGGGCGTTGTGGTCTCCATGTTCACGGCGCTGCTCATCACGAGAGCCTGGCTTTATGCCTTTTGCGATCTGGGTCTGGATCAGAAGAAGCTCTTCGGTGAGGTGAAGGAGAGAAAGGTATTTAATTTTGTCGGAAGAAGCAAGGTTTTCTTCGGCATAGCCATCGCTCTGATAGCCTCCGGCTTCATCGGCATGGCGGTACATACCGCGACGAGCGGAGCTCCGCTGAATCTGGGGCTTGATTTTAAGGGCGGAACCTCCACGAATGTCTCCTTCAATGAGGATCTGAGTTTGGAGCAGATTGACGAGCAGGTGAAGCCTGTGGTGGCCTCTGTGACGGGAGACAGCGATATTCAGGCCTCCAAGGTGCAGGGAACGAATGAGGTCATCATCAAGACCAGAAGCCTGAGCGTCGATGAGCGTCAGGCACTGGATCGGGCTCTGGCAGATCAGTTTGGAATTGAGAAGGAGAAGATCACCGCGGAGAGCATCTCCGGAACCATCAGCGGAGAGATGCGGAGGGATGCGGTGATGGCAGTGATTGTGGCGCTGCTCCTCATGCTGATCTATATCCGCTTCCGCTTTGCGGATATCCGCTTTGCATCGGCGGCCATCCTCTGCCTCTGCCACGATGTGCTGGTGCTCTTTGCGGCCTACGTCGTGTTCCGCTGGAGCGTTGGTTCTACCTTTGTCGCCTGCATGCTGACGCTGGTCGGCTACTCCATCAACGATACCATTGTCATCTTCGACCGCATCCGTGAGAATCAGCGGCTCATGCACGGAGCGGACAGGCAGGAGATCGCAAACAAGAGCATCACGGAGACCTTCTCCAGATCCCTGCTCACCTCGATCACGACCTTTGTGGCGATATTCATACTCTATATCATGGGTGTGTCCTCTATCCGCGAGTTCACGCTTCCGCTGATGATCGGAACACTCTGCGGAACCTACTCCTCCATTGCAGTGGCGACGCCGCTCTGGGATCTCATGGAGAAGCGCCGCGAGAGCAGAAAGGCGGAGGCAAAGGCCGCCGAGAGTCAGAGAGCAGCGGCTGCAAAGGCAGAGAAGCGCGCCAAGGGCGGTCAGAAAAAAGAAAAATAAGTTGTCGGGTCAGGAGTTCAGGGGGGAATCTTGTACAAAGACAGGCTGAGGGCGGGGTCTTCCTGCCCTCTTTCTGCGAGGGGGAGCAGCGATGAAATATAAAATACTTGCGACAGAGGGGCGCGCAAAGCGCGCGCATATGGAGACGGTGCATGGCAGCATTGAGACGCCGGTCTTTATGAATGTGGGAACCGTTGCGGCGATCAAGGGTGCCGTGTCGACGGACGATCTAAAAGAAATCGGCACGCAGGTGGAGCTCTCCAACACCTATCATCTGCATGTGCGTCCCGGTGACAGGGAGCGCTCCGGCGACGAGCTGATCCGCGCCTTTGGAGGACTGCATCGCTTCATGCACTGGGACAGACCCATACTCACAGATTCCGGCGGCTTTCAGGTCTTTTCCCTCGCCGGACTCAGAAAGATACGGGAGGAGGGAGTGACCTTTCACTCTCATATTGACGGGCGGAAGATCTTCATGGGGCCGGAGGAGAGCATCACGATACAGTCAAATCTCGGCTCTACGATCGCCATGGCTTTTGACGAGTGCCCGCCGAGCCTTGCGGAGTGGAGCTATATTGAAAAGAGCGTCGCGAGGACCACGCGTTGGCTCAGGCGCTGCAAGGAAAAAATTGCGGAGCTCAATGGGCGGGAGGACACGGTGAACCGGGAGCAGCTGCTCTTTGGCATCAATCAGGGCGGTATTCTGGAGGATGTGCGCATCGCCCATGCGGACGAGATCTCTGCGATGGACTGCGACGGCTATGCGGTCGGCGGACTTGCGGTCGGAGAGAGCGCGGAGGAGATGTACCGCATACTGGATGCCGTCGTGCCGCACCTTCCGAAGGAGAAGCCGACCTATCTGATGGGAGTCGGAACGCCGGTCAATATACTGGAGGGCGTGGAGCGCGGCGTGGATTTCTTTGACTGTGTCTATCCCAGCAGGAACGGCCGTCACGGTCACGTGTATACAAATCAGGGCAAGCTGAACCTCTTTAACCGGAAGTACGAGCTGGATTCCCGCCCCATAGAGGAGGGCTGCGGCTGTCCGGCCTGCCGCTCTTATTCGAGGGCCTATATCCGCCATCTTCTGAAGGCGGGGGAGATGCTCGGAATGCGGCTTTGTGTCTTGCACAATCTGTATTTTTATAATACAATGATGTACGAAATTCGTGAGTCGATCGAGCAGGGCCGGTTTGCGGAGTACAAGAAGAAAAAAATGGAAGGTATGGAGGCGAAGGCATGAAGGAAATTTTGCTGGTCGGTGGCATGAATAACATACTGTTTTGGGTGGTCTACATTGTATTTTTCGGAGCGCTGATCTATTTTATGGCGTACAGACCCCAGCAGAAGCAGAAGAAGCAGCAGGAGCAGCTTCTTTCCAGTGTCGCAGTCGGAGATTCCGTTCTCACGACAGCCGGTTTCTATGGCGTTGTGATTGATATGACGGAGGACACCGTGATTGTAGAGTTCGGCAACAACAAAAACTGCCGCATTCCGATGCAGAAGACTGCGATTGTTCAGGTTGAGAAGCCTGATGCGAACTGAAAAATTGCAGATTTGGAACTTTGCATGCATAAAAAGAGCATCGGTTGGACCGATGCTCTTTTCTGTCAGAGGAATGAGTCTTTCCGGTGGGTGCATCTAAAGCATCCGCCGGCAGGACGAATCGATCCGTTGATTGTCAGAGGGGATTGTTGATCATACCTGCCGCGCCATTTATGATGAAGCGCTCGGAGAGCGCCGCGAGTTCCTCCGGAGCGAGATCGGTGCTGTTCTCAACCCAGCGCTTAATCATGCCTATGGTTCCCTCTGTGATATAGGCGTAAAAGTACTGGTAATTGGCCTCCGTCACGCTATGCATGGTTCTGGCCCAGGGCTCCATGATCTTAATGCGAAACACATCGCGAAGCTGATTTAAAAACTGAATGTCGCCGTTCGGCCCCATCAGTATCTGCACGAGATCCGCATTCTCCCGGATGAAGAAGAGCAGATCCGTGAGGAGCATCTTGGGGCTCTCCTTGATTTCTGCCGGCTTGTGACGATCCAGAATCTCCGTATACTGCTGAAACAGGTCGTTTTCAATGTGGGAGAGAAGATCGTAGACGTCGCGGTAGTGCAGATAAAAGGTGCCGCGGTTGATGTCGGCGAGCTCGGATATTTCCTTTACGCTGATTTCCTGTATTTTCTTTTCCTTCAGGAGTTTCCCGAGACATAGGCGCAGGGTAGCTCTTGTCTTGCGGACACGGCGATCTACTGTTTCGGCTGCCATAATCGTATTTACCTCCAGAGCATCATTTATATTGTTACTAGCAGTATAGCGAGAGTTTGGGAAAAAAACAACAAGAGTTAATAAAAAAACCAGTTATATATATATGTCGAGGATTTTGGTACATGATAAAAAAATTGAAGCTGAAAATATTCATTCTGCTGCTTCTCTTTGCGGCAGCCTTTTGCCTGTGGTTTCGAAGCTCTGTGAAGCAGGGAGGGGCGGAGTCTGCGCTTCGCTATGCCACGCTGGAGGAGCCAAGCTTTCCTCTGATCTGGGCGGAGAGTGCCGGCCGCCGGCTCGACGTGATGCGCGGTTATGTGATGGATACGGCTGCGGATATTGCTGCGGATACGCTGATACTGCTTCCGGAGGACAGGAAACTTCCGCTCTCCGTGGAGGGAGGGAGTCTCACGGTGACGGGGCTTCAGTATGAGCTCCGCTCAGCGGACAGGAGCAACCTGATTGAGCGGACGGAGCTTAAGGATTGGGAGACTACAGAGCGGGGTCTTCGCTTCACACTGCCAATTCAGAATCTTCTGAAGCAGGATGAGGAGTACCGGCTGGATGTCGTGCTCAATACAGAGGAGAGAGGCGCGCTGCACTATTACGCGCGGGTTGGCTTTGATTCGACCGGGCTTGCACCGGACATGCTCGCACTGGCCGAGGGCTTTTCAATAAGAAATTTTGATTACAACGCGGCGAGAGAGAACACGACCTATCTGGAGCCCGGGGCGGGGGCAGAGGATACGGATCTGAGCTCTGTGAATCTGAAGTCGGGCTATGATCAGCTGACTTACAGGAAGCTTAGCCTCACCCCGACGGGGGAGGCGGATCTGCGCCTCCTGGAGTACAGCGGCAGCGTGGGAATTGTCCGCCGCGACTTCACCGCGACGGGAGAGGACAGCGGCGGAGCGCTCTCTCAGTTTGAGATCAGTGAGACCTTTGTGATGCGAAAGGGGCCGGAGCGCATCTATATGATGGATTACAGCCGCAGTATGCACGAGGTCTTTCTCGGAGCAGAGAGTGCCTTTTCCGAGAAGGGGATACAGCTCGGCATCAGCGGGACATCCGCGCTTCAGTCTGTGGAGAGTCCGGATGGAAGCTTCTGCGCCTTTGTGAGCGCCGGAGATCTCTGGCTGGCAGACAGCGCCGGCAGCAGCTGTATCCGTGTGTGGTCCTTCCGAAGCGGCACGGATGCCGGGCTTCGCGGCGGTTATACAAAGCACAGCGTGAAGATTCTCTCTCTCACAGATGAGGGGGAGCTGAACTTTCTGGTCGGCGGTTATATGAATCGCGGAAAGCGGGAGGGGCAGGTCGGCATCTCTCTCCTCTCCTATGACCGCGGGGAGAACGCGGTGACGGAGCGTGCCTTTATCCCATCTGCGGCAGGCAGCGAGGAAGTGGAGGCGGATCTCTCCGTTCTGTCCTATCTCAGTGCCGGAGGTATGTTTTATTTTAAATTTGGGGATGGCTTTTACGGGCTGGATGTCCGGAGCAACGAGTACATTGTCCTCTGTGACAAACTTCATGAAGGGGGGTATGCCGTCAGTCCGAGCCAGTCGGAAATCGCATGGCAGGAGGGGACGGATCCCTTTGGCGCAGAGTTGATTCAGCTCATGGATCTTGAGAAGGGAGACAGAAAGGAGCTGAATTCCGGTGAAAATCAGTATCTGCGTCCCATCGGCTATATCGGAGAGGATCTTGCAGTCGGCATTGCGGAGCGGGGAAATGTGTGGAAGCTGAACGGCACAGACCGTGAGCTTCCCTATACAGCAGTGGAGATTGTGGATGCCGCGCTCAACTCCCAGAAGCACTATGAGGAGGCGGGCGTTCTGCTCACAGATGCGCGGACGGAGAATTCGCGGATACACCTGACGAAGCTCATCAGGACGGGGGAGCACAGCTTTCGCATGTCCGGGAGCGATACCATCGTGTGCAACCATCCGACTGCGACGGACACAGCGATTCAGACGGAGAGCTCCGAGCAGAGAGGGCTCAGCTATCACTTGCTGCTCTCGCATGGCTTTGCGTCGGGAAAGCCGAAGGTGCTCGTGCCGGGAGCCATCCGCTATGAGAGCAGTGCGGAGCTCACAATTCCGACGGAGCCCTCCCGCGGCAAATGCTATGCGGCCTACGGCCATGGAAGCTATCTCGGAAGCTATGTGCGTCAGGGGGACGCGGTCAATGCTGCCTATGAGGCGATGGGCTACGTGCGCTGCGGCGGAAGTCTCTGCTACTGCCGTGCCGGGACGGCAAGCATACGCACCCTCCGCGGCGCAGAGAGCGCAGCGCAGGCGGTACTTGAGGCGCGGAGCGCCGGAACGGCGACAGAGCTCTATGGCGCCAATCTTCGCGCAGTGCTTTATTTTGTCAGCAGAGGCGTTCCGGTGATGGGCTGGACTGAGGACGGGACTGCGCTCCTGATCTACGCCTATGATCAGGCGAGCGTATCGCTCTGGCAGCAGACGGACGGCAGTTGGCTGAAGCTTGGCCTTCAGGATGCGGAGGAGCTGTTCTTAAGAGGCAGAAATGATTTTGCCTGCGTCCGCTAGATTTTTATCCCCATGATGTGATATCCTGTGCTATACTGTGTTCATCATGTCTGGTTTACATGAATTATTTGGTGTGCCGAAATTTTCGGCTCCCCCAAAGGAGTAACATGGCGCAATATATAATGAGGGGCGGAAATCCACTGGTTGGGGAAGTCACCGTCAGCGGAGCGAAAAATGCAGCCCTTGGAATACTGGCAGCAGCGGTGATGACGGACGAGCCCGTCCGGATTGAAAATCTGCCGGATGTCAGAGATATCAATGTGATGCTGGATGCGATACGGGAGATCGGAGCAAGGATCGAGCGCATCGACAGGCATACGGTCAATATTGACGCGAGCTCAGTCGATGAGGTCTGTGTTGAGAGTGATAATATGAAGCGCATCCGCGCCTCCTACTATCTCATCGGTGCACTGCTCGGGAAATACCGCAAGGCGGATGTACCCATGCCGGGCGGCTGCGATATCGGTTCGAGGCCGATTGACCAGCACTTAAAGGGGTTTCGGGCGCTCGGCGCGGACTGTCAGGTGATGAACGGACGCGTGGTCGCAGGGGCAAAGGAGCTCGCCGGAAGCCATATCTTTCTGGACATCGTCTCTGTCGGCGCGACCATCAATATCATGATGGCGGCGGCGCTCTCCCGGGGCAGAACCATCATTGAAAATGCGGCGAAGGAGCCGCACATCGTCGATGTGGCGAATTTCCTGAACAGCATGGGAGCGGATATCAAGGGAGCCGGAACAGATGTGATTCGGATCCGCGGCGTGGAGCGCTTCCACGGCACGACCTATTCCATTATTCCGGATCAGATTGAGGCGGGGACCTTTATGTTTGCCGCGGCGATCACGCGGGGCGATATTATGGTCAAAAATCTCATCCCGAAGCATATGGAGGCGATCAGCGCAAAGCTCATCGAAATGGGCTGTGAGATACTGGAATTTGATGACTCCATCCGGGTTGTCGGGACAGCGCGCCTGCGTCCGACCAATGTGAAGACGCTGCCTTATCCGGGGTTTCCCACAGATATGCAGCCGCAGGCCGGCACAGCGCTGGCTCTCTCCCGGGGTACCAGTGTGGTGATAGAGAGTATATTCGAGAGTCGCTTTCGATATGTGGACGAGCTCGCCCGCATGGGGGCTACCATCAAGGTAGAGGGAAATACAGCGATTATCACCGGTGTCGAGAAGCTCAGCGGGGCGCCGATCAGGGCGTGCGACCTGAGAGCCGGAGCAGCTCTGGTGCTGGCAGGACTCTCTGCAGAGGGTATCACTACAGTTTCGGATATTCAGTATATTCAGCGAGGCTATGAGCACTTTGAGGAGAAGCTCAAGGGGCTTGGCGCGGAGATCGCTCTTGTGAATGATGAGCGGGAGGCGCAGAAGTTCATGCTCTGTGCAGTCTGAGACAGCGCGGCTGCTTCGGACAGTGCGGGATGATTGAAAGGATGGAGAGATGGAGAGAAGATTATTTACTTCCGAATCGGTGACGGAGGGACATCCGGACAAGGTCTGCGATCAGATTTCTGACGCGGTTCTGGATGCGCTGCTCACAATTGATCCGGAGAGCCGGGTCGCCTGCGAGACCAGCACCACAACCGGACTGGTCGTCCTGATGGGGGAGATCTCGACCACTGCACATATTGATTACCAGCAGATCGTGAGAGATACAATACGGGATATCGGCTACACCAGAGGAAAGTACGGCTTTGACTGCGACACCTGCGCGGTGCTGACCGCAATTCATGAGCAGTCGCCGGATATTGCACAGGGCGTGGATCACGCGCTGGAGGCGAGAGAGGGGAGCGAGGAGGAGCTTCTGAATCAGGGAGCAGGAGATCAGGGGCTGATGTTCGGCTATGCCTGCCGCGAGACGGAGGAGCTCATGCCGTATCCGATCTCTCTTGCACACAGACTCTGCCTGAAGCTCTCAGAGCTCAGGAAGGACAGAACCCTGCCCTACCTCCGCCCGGACGGCAAGAGCCAGGTCACGGTGGAATATGATGAAGAGGGGAAGCCTTCCCGTCTTGATGCCGTGGTACTGTCCACCCAGCATGATCCGGATGTGACGCAGGAGCAGATTCATGAGGATATCAGACGCTATGTCTTTGACGCTGTGCTTCCGCAGGAGATGATAGATGAGCACACCCGCTTTTATATCAATCCGACCGGGCGCTTTGTGATCGGGGGGCCGAACGGAGACTCCGGTCTCACCGGAAGAAAGATTATCGTTGATACCTATGGCGGCTATGCGCGTCACGGCGGCGGCGCCTTTTCGGGGAAGGATCCTTCGAAGGTAGATCGCTCCGCCTCCTATGCCGCCCGCTATGTCGCAAAGAATCTTGTCGCCGCGGGACTTGCGGACGCAGTGGAGATTCAGCTCTCCTACGCGATCGGCGTCGCGACGCCCACCTCGGTCTCTGTAAACAGCTTCGGAACCGGCGTGCTCTCGGATGAAAAGCTCTGCGAGATTATCCGGAAGGAATTCGATCTGCGCCCGGCCGGCATCATCCGCATGCTGGATTTAAAGCGGCCGATCTACCGTCAGACTGCCTCATACGGGCACTTCGGAAGAGATGATCTTCAGCTTCCGTGGGAGAGAACCGATAAGGCAGAGGCACTAAAGAGCTATATCAGATGATTTAATTATTTATTATATCGGAGGGACTGTCTGTGAAGCAGACCAGAATCAGATTGTTCGGTTCGGTCCTGATGATCATCATCATTCCCATGGCACTGTTCATCCTGGGAATCTGGAAAAACAGCGATTCCCACTTGACCACACAGGTGCTCACTTCGGGGATCGCTGTGCTTGTTATAGTGGCTTTTTCCATGGCATTCTGGGTTTACAGCGGCATAATCCAGCCCTTGGAGAAGCTTCAGCAGGCGATGCATGAGATCAGGGAAGGGAATCTGGAGGACGCGCTGGACGCGGAGGATGTAAACAGCGAGGTGCGGCAGCTCATGGAGGATTTTGAGGAGATGCGCATCCGCCTGAAGGAGAATCAGGAGGAGAAGCTGCAGGCGGACCGGGACAGCAAGGAGCTCTTAAGCAACATCACCCACGATCTGAAGACCCCGATCACCTCGATCAAGGGCTATGTGGAGGGGATACTCGATGGCGTCGCCCGGAGTCCGGAGCAGATGGACCGCTATATCCGCACCATCTACAACAAGGCAAACGACATGGATCGTCTGATTGATGAGCTCACCTTCTACACAAAGATTGACGCGAACCGCATCCCCTACAATTTTGAAAAAATCGCGGTGAATTCCTTCTTCCGGGACTGCGCGGATGAGGTGGGAACGGAGATGGCTGCGGCCGGGATACGCTTTTTCTACGAGGGCAATGTTCCTGAGGATGTGCTGGTGATCGCGGACGTGGAGCAGATGAAGCGGGTCATCAATAATATCGTGGGAAATTCTGTGAAGTACAGCAATAAGGAGCAGGGGGAGATTTCGATCTGTTTAAAGGATGACGGAGACTTTGTCCTGGCGGAGATACAGGACAACGGCCGGGGAATCTCAAAGGATGAGCTCCCGAATATTTTCAACCGCTTCTACCGCGCGGACAGCGCGAGAAATCCAAAGGGCGGCAGCGGCATAGGCCTGTCCATCGTAAAGAAGATCATCGAGGACCACGGCGGGAGAGTGTGGGCCCGCAGTGAGCTCGGCGTCGGGACGACAGTTATTTTTTCACTGAGAAAATATGTGGAAGGAGAACTTTAAGCGTGAGCAGAATTCTGATTATTGAGGACGACAGAAGCATTGCGGAGCTGGAGCGGGATTATCTTGAGATCAACCGCTTTGAGACGACGATATGCGAGGATGGCGCATCAGGCCTTCAGGAGGCGCTGGAGGGGAGCTATGATCTCATCCTCCTGGATCTCATGCTTCCGGGAATGGATGGCTTTGAGATATGCCGCATGGTGCGGGAGAAGAAAAACACTCCTATCATCATCATCAGCGCAAAGCGGGAGGATATCGACAAGATACGCGGGCTGGGACTTGGCGCGGATGACTATATGACAAAGCCCTTTTCTCCGGGGGAGATGGTGGCGCGCGTCAAGGCGCATCTGGATCGCTACGAGCGCCTCATAGGCTCCGGAAAGAACGAGCTTCTGGAGATACGGGGACTGAAGATAGACAGAACTGCGAGAAAGGTCTGGGTAAATGGAGAGGAGAAGGTACTGACTGCGAAGGAATTTGACCTTCTGACCTTTTTGGCCTCCAACCCGAATCACGTCTATTCGCGGGATGAGCTCTTCCGTGAGATATGGGGTATGGAGAGCGTAGGAGATATTGCGACGGTCACGGTGCATATCAAGAAGATCAGAGAGAAAATAGAGCTGGATTCCTCAAAGCCGCAGTATATTGAGACTATATGGGGCGTGGGCTACCGCTTCAAGGTGTGAGTTCCTCGCGGGGAGCCGGCAGACTGAGAGAGTCTTTAGCGGAGGCGAAGAAAGGAGCGAAATGGAGCAGACAACGATACTGGTTGTGGACGATGAGAAGGAAATTGCGGAGCTGGTGGAGATCTATCTGGTGAGCGACGGCTACCGGGTGCTGAAGGCGCAGAACGCTGCGGAGGGACTGGCGCTGCTGGAGCGGGAGGAAATCCACCTTGTGCTTCTGGATATTATGATGCCGGGAATGAACGGACTTGAGATGTGCGAAAGGATACGCGAGAGCAGAAATATTCCCATCATCATGCTGAGCGCAAAGAGCGCGGATCTCGATAAGATCAAGGGGCTCGGAACCGGAGCGGACGATTATGTCACGAAGCCCTTTAATCCGCTGGAGCTCACGGCCCGCGTAAAGAGTCAGCTGCGCCGGTATATGCAGCTCAATCCGAGAAGCGGCGCGGTGGAGGAGCAGAGTCAGAATGAGATCTCCGTGCGCAGCCTAAAGATTAACCGGGACAACCACAAGGTCACAATCGACGGGGAGGAGATACGTCTCACACCGATTGAATTTGACATACTCTTTCTCCTCGCGAGCAATCCGGGCAAGGTCTTTTCGACGGATGAGATCTTTGAGAAGGTGTGGAATGAGAAGGTATACGAGGCCAATAACACAGTTATGGTCCATATCCGCAGGCTCCGCGGCAAGATGAAGGAGGACACCCGCAGCGAGAAGATCATAACGACTGTCTGGGGAGTGGGATACAAAATTGAAAAGTGAGAGACCAAATGCGGGGGAGAGCTTCCGCAGAAAGGTTTTTGTTTCGATTTCTTACAGCTTTCTGGTGACGCTGGTCGCTGAATTTTTTCTGGTGAGGAATCTGCTCACAGTGGCGGACTATGAGAAGGAGCTACATTCAGAGGAAGGATTTCTGGCATCCGTGGCAGATTTCCGTCTGATTGCTGTCCTTCTCTTTGTGTTGTTCGGAATCTGTCTCTTTGCGCTTGTCTTCTGGCTGCTGCAGAGGAAATCCTTTGTCTACATCAGCCGTATCTCAGAGACCATGCAGGCCATTGCGGGAGGCGATCTGAATGCCTCTGTGGAGGTGGAGGGAGACGATGAGTTTGCGGAGATGGCGGCAAATCTGAACTCCATGACCGAGGATATACGGAAGCTGATGGACAGAGAGCGGGAGTCCGAGCGCACGAAAAATGAGCTCATTACCAACATTGCCCATGATCTGAGGACACCGCTCACCTCGATCATCGGTTATCTGGAGATACTTTCGGAGAAGAAGGAGCTTCCCGGGGAGACGCGGGAGCGCTATCTGGAGATCGCCTACACGAAGTCGCGAAAGCTCCAGCAGCTCATCAATGATCTCTTTGGCCTGACGAAGCTGAGCTATGGCAGGATCGCGATGCGGGTTGCGAGTATAGATATAGTGAAGCTTCTGGAGCAGCTGCTCACGGAGTTCTATCCGAATTTTGTCTCCGCGGGACTTCAGTATGCGCTGGAGAGCAATGTCCCGGCGCTCACGATTACGGCGGACCCGAATCTTCTGGCCCGGCTCTTTGAGAATCTCGTAAACAATGCGATCAAGTACGGGGCGGAGGGCAAGCAGATTCGCGTGAAGGTGGAGGCTGAGACAGAGACAGTCACCGTTCGCGTGATCAACTACGGCCGCGTGATTCCGGCGGAGGAGCTTCCGCTGATTTTTGAGAAGTTCTACCGCGTGGAGCAGTCGCGCTCCCGGAACACCGGCGGCACGGGGCTGGGGCTGGCAATTGCGAGAAATATTGTTGAGATGCACGGCGGAAGCATCGCGGTGACGAGCGACCTCTCGGGGACCTCCTTCACGGTGACGCTGCCGGTGCATCTGGATCTGGACAAGGAAAAATTTGCCAATGGTAGCGATCGAGCTTGAGTATGGATACGGAAACAGCGCAAAGGGCGGGCGAGAGCTTCCCCTGACGCTGAGCTTAAAGAATGAGGAGCAGACAGAGCTGAAGGGAACGCTTGAGATCCTGACGCGTCAGTCGGACGGCGAGTGCTACGCCTATGAATATCCGCTGGAGCTTGCGGCCGCAGAGACGCAGCGGGCGCAGTATGTCGTACCGATCGGCGTGGGTTCGGACCAGCTGGTACTGCTCATCAAAAATGAGGCGGGAGAGCTCGTCTCGGAGTCTTCACATACGCTGAATATCAATGTGACGACGCCGGAGCTCTTCATTGGCATACTCTCGGACAGGCCCGAGGCGCTCTCCTATCTGGATCGCGCCTCTGTGAATTACGGGCAGCTGCGCACCCACAGCTATGTTCTTGCGGGAGACAGCTTCCCCTCCGAGCGAAGACAGCTGGATTCCTTTGATGTGATCGTCGTCAATGGCTACAGGCTCTCGCGACTGGATGTCGAGCAGATGCGCGCTCTGATGCAGTGGATGCGGGACGGCGGCGTGCTGATGCTGGGAACCGGAGAGCGGGTGAATGATACGCTGGGCATCATCGCGCCGGAATTTCTGGACGATATCTATGAGAGCCCGGAGGAGCTGACGCTGAATCTCTCGGAGCTTCAGGAGGCGGATGCGCCGGGGGCGGAGGAGCTGACGCTCCCGCTGGTACACTTTTCTCTGCACGGCGGCACCGTGCTGTTTTCTTCGGATTCTGAGCCGCTGATTACCGCTGCAAATAAGGGAAAGGGCGCGCTCGCGGTAGCTTCCTTCGATTTTTCGGATATCTCCTCCTACGCGGAGACGCACAGCAGCTTTACGGATATGCTCCTCACAAAAACGCTCGGAAGCACGCGGCTGGATCGGCTGGCCTCAGAGGCATACGGGACGGAGCACGACGAATACTGGTCTGCGCAGTCCCTGATAGACAGCGGCTCCCCGGGTCTGCTTCCAAATCTCGGGGCTTATGGTGCGGTGCTGGGTTTCTATCTGCTCTGTGTCGGACCGCTGCTGTATCTCACGCTGAGAAAACACTCGCTGGAGCTCTACTACAGGCGGATTGTGCCTGTGCTTGCGCTGGGCTTTGCGGCTGTGATTTTTGCCCTGAGCTCTGCAACCCGCTTTGAGGACAGTTTTTATTCCTATGCCCGTATCTGTGAGGCGGGAGAGGATGCAGTGAATGATACGAGCTACCTGAATCTCCGGAATCCTTACAGCAGCAGCTACAGCGTACAAATTCGGGATGGAAGTGAGCTCTCACCGCTCACGACAGCGCTGAACCAGAAGCAGCTTCGCGCGGAGGGGGGGGAGGCAGATGTGATCATCCGGGAGCAGGGAAAGTCCCGGGAGCTGACCGTGAATAGCACGGAACCCTTCCGCTCTCATTTTTTTAAGATCAGGAGCGGCAGGGCAAATCAGGAGGGCATCGGGTTTTCGGGAGAGCTCTCTGTGTTTGGTGATGACTGTACGGGGGAGGTCACAAATCATTTCCCCTTTGCAGTCTCCAATGCAGCTGTCGTGCTCTACGGGAAGATTATCCCGCTCGGCAGCATGAAGGAGGGAGAGAGCATCAATGTGAGTGAGCGCACGCTCTATCACATTCCGCTGAATGACAGCGCGACAGTGGCGGCCTTTCTGAGCGGAGTCTATGACGGCGCCGCGGGGCAGGATGCAAGGCTCAGAGCACTGGAGCGGGCCAATTTCCTCGCCTTCTATCTCTCAGATACGACGACCTCCTACTCCGCGGATGCGCGTATTATTGCCTTTTCTGAGTCCGCAGATGGCGAAAGTCCTGTGCTGGATGCCGGGCTTAAGAATTTTGGGATGACGCTTGTGACCTCCACGATCTCTGTGAACAATGAGCGTGACGGGAGCATCTGCCGCTCGGCTCTGATCCGGACACCGGAGGTTCTGAGCGGAGATTATATTGCGGCGACAAACTCCTACTACCGCGGCGACCCGGTGGTGCTGGGCTATCTGCTGGGAAGCTCCTTTAAGGTAGAGGAGCTCGTGCTGGAGGAGCCGGATGCACTGTTCGAGCACACAGACGGAGAGAGCGGTGCACACAGCTTCCGCGGAAGCATTTCCTTCTATAACTATGAGAACGGAAATTTTGAAGATATTGAGAGCGGCAAGCGTTCCTTCCGGGCGTCGGAGCTCAGGCATTATCTCTCTCCGGACAATATGATCACGGTTCGTTACGCGGAGGGGACAGACAGCGCGGCGGGGCGGCTTGATACAGCTCTCCCCATGCTCACCGTGATCGGAGAGGAGGAGTGATGCTGAGGGTTTCCAGATTGGAGAAGCATTACGGGGAGCTGCGGGCCCTGAAGCAGCTCTCGCTGGAGGTCCCGGAGGGCGCGCTCTTCGGGCTGATGGGGCAGAATGGTGCGGGCAAGACGACATTGCTCCGTATCATAGCGGGGCTGCTGCGCCCGGACAGCGGGGAGGTGCAGATCGACGGACTGGACACACTGCGCAGGACGGCGGAGGCCCGCATGCTGATTGGTTATGTCCCGGACTACTTCGGGGCTTACGACAATCTGAGTGTGATTGAATACATGGAATTTTTTGCGGCGGGCTTTGGGCTGTGCGGAAGAACCGGGCGGGTGCGCTGCGAGGAGCTTCTGGAGCGTGTGGGGCTTGCAGACCGGAGCAGGAGTGAGCTGAGGGCGCTGTCCCGGGGAATGCAGCAGCGAATCAGCATTGCACGTGCGCTCATTCACGATCCGGCTTATCTGATTCTGGATGAGCCGACGAGTGGTCTGGATCCGCGGAGTCGCTTTTCTGTGCGGGAAATGCTCTGCGAGCTCTGTGACAGCGGAAAGACTGTGCTGATCAGCTCCCATGTGCTCTCAGAGCTCTCCGAGATCTGTACGGATATTGCGATTCTGGAGAGCGGAGCGGTCAAGGTAAGCGGAGAGGTGTCGCAGATTTTGGCCAGGATAGAGAATTCCAATCCGCTGCGCATCTCCGTTCTGAGTGGAGAGAAGACGGCACTTGGGATATTCCGGGCACATCCTCTGGTGCGCTCGGTGACACTCATGGACCGCAGCTTCAGCCTCGCATTTGAGGGAACGGTCGAGCAGGAGGCGGAGCTCTTGAGAGAGCTGATCGAGAGCGATATTCCTGTCAGCGGCTTTATGAGGGAGCCCGGGAATCTGGAATCCTTCTTTTTACAGATGACTGGTGGAGGAGAGGAGAGAGTGATTCTTAAAAATGATGATGAATCCGATTTATGAGCGCGAACAGAGACGGACGGCGAGAAACAGCCGCTATTCGCTGCTGCTGCTGATTCTGAATACTGTGCTTGTGACAGCGGCGCTGCTCTCTATGGCGGTGGCTCTGCGGGAGGCGGGGAATACGGGAGAGCTGCAATATGCGGTCTTTTTGAAATTCTTCCGGGCCCTCGCCTGGATGGAATTCGCGGTGCTGGCCGTGCTCATGCCGGCGCGCACAGCCGGAAGCATCAGTGGGGAGCGGGAGCGCGGCACCCTAGATCTTCTGCGGAGCACACAGATGAAGAGCATGGATCTTGTATTGGGAAATCTTTTTTCAGAGCTCAGCTCCATGATGGTATTGCTCGTCTCTGCCGCTCCTGTCTTTGCGGCGGTGCTGTTGTACGGAGGAGTTCAGCTCACAGGGCTGCTGTTTTTGTTCCTTTCCTGTGTAGCGCTGACGCTGCTTGTGGGAAGTGCGGGGATGTTCTTCTCCTCGCGTGCAGCGCTGAGCAGCACAGCGGCGGCGGAGACCTATGCCCTGCTTGTGCTGATCCTCTTCGCGCCCTATGGACTCGATTTTCTGCTGCGGGGACTTGGCGGAGCAGCGCTGTCAAAATGGGTACTCTTTCTGTCTCCGCTTACGGTATACTCTGCGGTGCTCTCTGTGATATCCGGAGGGGCGCTCTTCCCGGCTGCTCTGTATACAGATATAGCAGTTTCCGCACAGCTGATTGCGGTCTGTGGAATTGCGATGGAGCTGCTGCTCTCCCTGCTCCTTCTCGTCCTTGCGGAGAAGGCGCTGTCCTGCGAAGGAGAGAGACAGGAACAATTTTCCTCCTTTTTCGGCAGAAGATAAGTGTGGTATGATGATCACAGCTACCCAAGTGCATCCTCCCGCCGCAGGCCTGCCTGCGAGAGGGAGGATGTACTTGGGGGGCACCCACATGGAGCACGGAGAGGAGCGAGAGCTCCGCGGGAGTGCGGAGGAGGAAGCAAAATGTCTGAACTGATATCCTATAAATGCCCGAACTGCGGTGGAGATCTTCGCTACATGCCGGAAAAGGGCGATTACGGCTGCGCGTACTGCGACTCGCATTTTGATCTTGCAGCCCTGGAGAAGCTCTATGAGAGCCAGGACGCATCCTCCGATGCGGCAGGAGCGGAGGCGGAGAAGGAGCAGGGTGCCGCGGAGAGCGGGGAGATACTGCAGTACAGCTGCCCGAGCTGCGGGGCGGAGATTGTCACAGATGAGAGTACTGCGGCGACCTTCTGTTACTACTGTCACAACCCGGTGGTGCTCTCCGGGCGCCTCGGAGGGGCTTACCGCCCGGATTATGTGGTTCCCTTTGCCATAGAGAGAAAACGGGCACTGGAGATCTTTGACAGCTGGATACGGCAGAAGAAGTTTGTGCCGCGCGCTTTTTATAATAAGCAGCAGATCGAGAAGTTCTCAGGGGTTTATTTCCCATACCTGCTCTACAGCTGCGAGGTGAGCGGTTCGATTGATGTGAACGCGAGACGCATCGAGAGAAGCCGGGCGGGCGACTATGAAAATATTACGACCAGTACCTATCACATCCGGAGAGAAGGAACACTGCCTGTGAACAGTGTCGCAAAGAACGCGCTGAAGAAGGCGAACAGCGTGCTGGTAGAGGGGGTGCAGCCCTTCAATACGGAGGGCCTGAAGCCCTTTCATATGAGTTACCTCTCCGGCTTTCTGGCGGAGAGGAAGGATACGAAGCCGGAGGAGCTTGCACAGGCTGTGGAGCAGGAGGTCCGGAGCTATGCACTGAGCAGGCTGAAGTCAAGCATTTCGGGCTATGAGGATGTCACTGTCAGCGGGGACAACTTGAAGTTTAGCGGAGCAGAGTGGAAGTATGCGCTCATGCCGGTCTGGACTATGACCTATAAGGATCCCGGATCTGATAAGCTCTACTACTTCTCTCTGAACGGGCAGAGCGGCAAGGTGATAGGTGAGCTTCCGGTGGATCGGAAGGCTCTGGCGCTTTATTTCCTGCAAATTTTTGTCCCCTTACTGGCAGCGCTGCTGGCGCTCAGCTATTTCTTTCTCTGACAGGAGGTAAAGACTGTGAAGCGAATGATGAAAATAGGTCTTGTGAGTCTTCTGCTGGCGCTGCTGTGCGTGATGCCGGTCTGTGCCGCGGAAGGCACCCCGGTCGCGGATATGGCCGGGCTCTTTGCGGAGGATGAGACAGCGGCACTTGTGGAGGGGATCGCGGCGTTTCAGCAGCACACAGGGATAGATGCAGTAATTGTGACGACGACGGATAAGGAGGGATACAGCGCGGAGGCCTATGCAGATCTCTTTTATGAGCAGGGAGGCTATGGAAAGGGCAGTGCGCGGAGCGGCTTTCTGTATCTCATCGACATGGAAGAGCGGGAGGTCTATATCTCCACGGCAGGAGGAGCGATAGAGCTGCTCTCAGATTCCAATATCGAGAAGCTCCTGAATGAGGCCTATCATTATCTCTCAGACGCGGAATATGCGGGCAGTGCGGAAGCCGTGCTGCATCTGGCTTCAGACTACTATGATCAGGCGATGAAGAAAGGGTGGAGCTACGACGCGGAGAGCGGGAGCTGGACAGCAGCGGTGAAAAAGCGCGCGCTCACGCCTCTTAAGCTGCTGGTTTCAGCGCTGCTGTCCGCTCTGGCAGGTCTCACTGCGGTCGGCAATGTGAAGCGGAAGTATGCGATGAAGGACAGTGTGGCGCAGGCGAGCGCATCGGCAGCAGGTCTTCTGGCGATCACGGGGGCGGCCTTTTCCTTTCACACACAGGCAGATGAGCTGCTGCACCGCAGTACAGAGCGGCGTCTCCTTCCGTCGGGAGGTGCTTCCGGGCGCGGCGGGAACGGCAGCGGTCCTTTTGGTCCTTCCACCACGCACATGAGTTCGGGCGGTATGCGCCACGGCGGAGGCGGAAGGAAGTTCTGAGCGGCCGGTATGCAGCGGTAAAGTTCATGCTTTTGATTGCAAAGGCGGACGCCGCAGAGTATGATGAAAAGAACTGTCGGAGTTTTTGCTGAGGTGCCGGCGCGTGAGGCGCGGCAGAGAAGCGCCGTCAGGGCAGATACATGGAATGTTTGGCAAAAGGAGAGAAGGAATGAAAGAAGTTCTCTATAACAGCACACGGGGCGGGGAGTGCGGAGTCTCTGCTTCACAGGCGGTGCTGAAGGGACTCGCGGGAGATGGCGGTCTGTTCATGCCGGAGCATATTCCGGGCTTTGATTTTGATCCGGAGGAGCTCATCGGAGCCAGTTATCAGGAGGTGGCATACCGGGTGATGCGCCTCTTCCTCACGGATTATACGGAGGAGGAGCTGCGGCACTGCATCGACAGCGCCTATGACGGGAAATTTGATACAGAGGAGATCGCTCCGCTCTCCAGGGCGGATGGCGCCTATTATCTGGAGCTTTTTCATGGGAAGACCATTGCATTTAAGGATATGGCACTCTCGATTCTTCCCTATCTCATGACGACTGCGGCGCAGAAAAACGGCGTCAGCAATACCATAGAGATCCTGACGGCTACCAGCGGTGACACGGGAAAGGCGGCCATGGCAGGATTTGCAGATGTTCCCGGGACAGGCATTATTGTGTTCTACCCAAAGGGAGGCGTGAGTCGCTTTCAGGAGCTTCAAATGGTGACACAGAGGGGAGAAAACACTTCGGTGGTTGCCATTCACGGGAATTTTGATGACGCGCAGAGCGCGGTGAAGAATATTTTTGGAGACCGCTCGTTTGAGGAGCGCCTGGCAGCACAGGGGATACAGCTCTCCAGCGCAAACTCGATCAACATCGGCCGGCTGGTGCCGCAGGTAGTTTATTATGTCTGGTCCTATCTGAAGCTCCGCGAGGCGGAGGAGATTGAAAAGGGCGAGCAGATCAATGTCTGTGTTCCTACGGGGAATTTTGGAAATATACTGGCGGCTTATTTTGCAAAATGCATGGGACTTCCGGTAAAGAAGCTGATCTGTGCTTCCAATGACAACAAGGTGCTCTTTGACTTTTTCCGTACCGGGCGCTATGACAGAAACAGAGAGTTCATTCTGACCAGCTCTCCCTCCATGGACATTCTCGTCTCCAGCAATCTTGAGCGGCTGCTCTACATGAGCTGTGGCGGAGACGCCGCGGAAAACCGTGTGATGATGCGTCAGCTGAAGTCTGTGGGCCGCTACACGGTGACCCTCGATATGCGTGAGCGCATGAAGGATTTTGTCGGATATTATGCGGATCAGGAGGAGGTCGCCGTGAGAATACGGGAGCTCTATGAGAACACGGGCTATGTGATCGATACGCACACGGCAGTGGCCTCTGCGGTCTATGAGAAGTACAGAGCCGAGAGCGGAGATGAGACAAAAACGGTGATTGCATCGACCGCAAGTCCCTTTAAGTTCTCCCGTGCGGTGATGACGGCGATACGCGGAGAGCTCGGAGAGATGGATGACTGGGAGATTCTTGAGCTCCTTAAGGAGACCGCCGGGATTCCGCTGCCTCCCGCGGTGGAGGAGATACGTGAGGCGGAGATCCGTCACAGGAGAGAATGCGATCCGGATGCAATGGAGCAGGAGGTCGCAGATATTTTAAAACTGAAGGGGCACAGATGAGCACAGGAAAGAACATTCCGGAACTGTTCGGCAACAATGTATTCAATGACGCGGCGATGCGGGATCATCTGCCGAAGCGCGTATATGAGGAACTGAGAGAATCCATAGACGCGGGCAAGGAGCTGGATCCCAAAATTGCAGACAGCGTTGCGCATGGTATGAAAGAGTGGGCCATTGAGCGCGGGGCGACACACTACACACACTGGTTTCAGCCGCTGACGGGAGTCACGGCGGAGAAACATGACTCCTTTATTTCCGCGCCGGGAGAAAACGGAAAGGTACTGATGGAATTCTCCGGCAAGGAGCTCGTTATGGGCGAACCGGATGCCTCGAGCTTCCCCTCCGGCGGTCTGCGCGCCACCTTTGAGGCGCGCGGATACACGGCCTGGGACTGCACCTCCCCCGCTTTTTTGAGAGAGGACGCACTGGGGGTGACGCTCTGCATTCCGACAGCCTTCTGTTCCTACAGAGGTGAGGCCCTGGATAAGAAGACGCCGCTGCTTCGCTCCATGCAGGCTTTGGATAAGCAGGCGCTTCGCATTCTTCGTCTCTTCGGGAACACGACGAGCAGGCGGGTGGTTCCCTCGGTCGGTGCGGAGCAGGAATATTTTATCGTGGACCGGGAGAAGTATTTGCAGCGCGACGACCTGATCTACACCGGGCGCACACTCTTCGGGGCCATGCCGCCAAAGGGACAGGAACTGGACGATCATTACTTTGGAACGATACGCGAGCGGATCGGAAGCTTCATGCACGACCTCGACCATGAGCTCTGGAAGCTGGGCGTTCCGGCGAAGACGGAGCACAATGAGGCCGCGCCGGGGCAGCATGAGCTGGCTCCTATCTATGAGCAGTGTAATGTGGCGGCGGATCACAATCAGATCACCATGGAGGTGATGAAGCGCATTGCGGAGGAGCACGGACTGGTCTGTCTTCTGCACGAAAAGCCCTTTGCAGGGGTCAATGGCTCCGGTAAGCATGACAACTGGTCCCTGACCTCGGACGACGGCATCAACATGCTGAATCCGGGCGACACGCCGCATGAGAATATACAGTTCCTTCTGGTTCTCGGATGCATCATGAAGGCGGTGGACCGCCATGCAGACCTGCTTCGTATGTCTGCGGCCAATGTCGGAAACGACCACAGACTCGGCGCGAATGAGGCGCCGCCTGCGATCATCTCTATCTTTGTCGGAGAGCAGCTGGAGGATGTGATTGACCAGCTCTGCGCCACCGGAACCGCCACGCACTCGAAACACGGCGACAAGCTGAGGACCGGGGTTGCCACGCTTCCGGATTTCGATAAGGATGCGACGGACAGAAACAGAACCTCGCCCTTTGCGTTTACGGGAAATAAGTTTGAGTTCCGCATGGTTGGATCCTCGGATTCTATCGCAAGCCCGAATATTGTGCTCAATACGATTGTTGCGGAGGCCTTCCGCGAGGCGGCAGATGAGCTGGAGCAGGCGGAGAATTTCGATGCGGCAGTTCACGATATGATCAAAGGTCTGCTGCGGGAGCACAGGAGAATTATTTTCAACGGTGACGGTTACTCGGAGGCCTGGGCTGCGGAGGCCAGACGGAGAGGACTGCCGTGCATCAGCTCCATGGTGGAGGCAATTCCGGCCATGGGTACGGAGAAGGCTGTGAAGCTCTTTGAGAGCTTCGGAGTCTACACCAGGGCTGAGCTTGTGTCCCGCATGGAGATCGACTTTGAGGCCTATGCCAAGGCGATCAATATCGAGGCGAGGACGATGATAGAGATGGCGTCACGCCGTTATATTCCGGCGGTGGTGAGCTATGTAGGTCAGGTTGCCGCTTCCCTTGCGGCCGTCAAGGCAGCCTGCCCGGAGGCGGGAACGGAGGCACAGCGGGAGCTGCTTCTGGAGCTCAGCAGACTGCTCACAGAGGCACAGAGGGCTCTGAATGCATTGAAGAGAGCGAATGAGGAGGCCGCTGCTGTGAAGACTGCGCGGCAGAGAGCGGAGAACTACCGCGAGAACGTAGTGCCGGCTATGGCAGCACTCCGTGCGCCGATTGATGCGCTGGAGACCATGGTGGATGTGAAGATATGGCCCATCATATGTTACGGAGATCTGTTGTTTGAGGTGTAAAGCAAAGGACCGGCGGAATTTCCGCCGGTCCTTCTGTATATCGGTATTCAAAACAAAAGATGATTTGCTGCTCCTGCAGGACAGACTGCGTCAGGATGCTCAGAACTCCGGCTCGATCAGACCGAAGCTTCCGTCCCGCCGCTTGTAGACGACATTGACCGCTTCCGTCTCTCCGTTTAAGAAGACGAAGAAATTGTGTCCCAGAAGCTCCATCTGGAGGCAGGCCTCCTCGGGATCCATGGGTTTGATCTCAAACTTTTTGTTCTTTACAATGCGGATATCCTCATCAGGGAGCTCCTCCTCATCCTCCAGAAAGAGATCGGAGAAGGTGGGAGCTGACTGCCTCCTGTCGATCAGCTTTGTTCTGTATTTCTTGATCTGACGCTCGATTGCCTCCTCAACAAGGTCAATGGAGGCGTAGAAATCGTCCGTCGCTTCCTCGGCACGAACTAAACCGCTCTTGGTCGGAATCGTGACCTCTACCTTCTCAAGGTCCTTTATCCGGCTTAAGACGACTCGTACCTCCGCATCCGGGATGAAGTATTTCTCCAGCTTTCCGAGCTTTTTTTCCACCTGATGTTTCAGGCCGTTCGTGAGGTCGATGTTTCTTCCGGTAATCGTAATACGCATATTCATCAACTCCTTTTCACGTTTTGCACGGAAGGATGTCGAAGTAGTCTGAGATGTCTGACTTTGAGCTGTTTTCATCGGCATCTCCTGTGCTTGAGCACATTATACCATAGTTATGAAAAAAAAGAGTGGAAAAACTGTGAAAAATTTAAGAAAAGACCAAATATCCTGTTTCTAAAATGGCTCAGAATAGCTTTATTATACCATGAGTTCAAATTTCGAGGCAGTCAGAAATTTGTCTGATTGGCAGGACTTTCAAATGCATATTGTGACAGGAGGGATAAACAATGGAGAAAGTTTTGATTCAGCTGATTCAGGCGCAGGGAGTCTGGGCGGTTCTTTTTGTCTTTATGCTGCTGTATACCATTAGAAAAAATGATCGTCTGGATGAGATACAGGAGCGCAGAGAAGAAAAGTACCAGCGTTTACTGTTGGAGCTGACGGAAAAATTGTCTGTTTTAAACACTCTTAGCGACAGATTACACGGCAAGCTGAAGAATTGAATTGAACTTTGTGCTTTGCAGGAAGCTGCGGCTTCTTGCAAAATCTTGCTTCTGGGTTGACATTTGCCTCTGTTTGAACTTCTTACTAATTGAATTTGCAAATTCAAAATAGTACAAGGAGGGAGAAACATGTTACTTAAAAATGGAGACAGTGGAATTCAGGTAAAATATCTTCAGCAGGGACTGAGAATCATGTGCTGCAATCCGGGCAGTTTGGATTCCTCTTATGGGCCGGGAACGCAGGCTGCTGTAGAAAAGTTTCAGGAGGAATGGGGACTGTCCGTCGATGGCACTGTTGGAAATGCCACATGGAATTGTCTTATCAATGAGATCAAATCCATTCAGCAGGCGCTAAAACAGAAGGGATTTTTTTCCGGAGTCATATCCGGTGTCGCTACGGACAGAACCTACAATGGGGTTCTCAGCTTTCAGAGAAGTCGCAATCTGAAAGATGACGGTATGGTCGGCCCGACGACACGGGCTCGTTTATTTGATGAAGCAGAGGATGGAAGCATCGCCTCCATTTTGCCTCTCAGCGCAGGTGCTAAAGGGGATTATGTTCTGAACTTGCAGTATGGTTTGAGAATTCTGTGCTGCAGTCCGGGGAATGCAGATGGTATCTTTGGTGATGATACTTCCGATGCTGTTAAAAGATATCAGAGTAAATATGGCTTTGAGCAGACAGGGATTGCAAATAAAAATGTCTGGGATCATCTGACAGGACAGATTTCAGGTATTCAGGAGCGCCTTCAGGCAAAGGGCTATAGCGTTCCAGTGGTGAATGGGCTTGCCTCTTCCTCTCTGATAGAGGTGATTAAGGAGTACCAGAAGGCAAACTGGCTCAGCACAGACGGTCAGGTAGGACCCTCGACCTATGCGCTCCTGTTCAGTGATATCCCGGACGGCGCAGCAGATGCGCTTCCGTTAAAGCTGCATTCCAGAGGACCGCGCGTTCTGCAGTTTCAGTATGCACTTCGTATTTGCTGCATCAACCCAAACGGAACGGATGGTGTCTTTGGCCCGGGGACGCAGGCGGCGGTAAATCGTTATAAAGCAAGGAAGAACCTCGCTGAGGATGGTCAGATAGACACGGACACGTGGGAAAAGATGAAATTGGATATCCTTCCCCTGCAGAGAGCACTGGCAAACCGAGGGTACCATGTCGGACTGATAGATGGAATTGCGACAGAAGCGGTCTATCATGCGGTGCTTCAGTTCCAGAAGGATCATCAGCTGAGTGCGGACGGTATGATAGGCAGTGCGACCAAAGCTATGCTCCTGGGAGGAAGCAACGGAGGCGGAACGGTCTCTGCCGTGCTTCAGCTTGGCTCCAACGGCTCTCTGACTCGTTATTTCCAACGTCTGCTGAATGAACTGGGGTATACAAGTCCGATCGACGGTGTCTTTTCGCAGAAAACCAGAGAAGCTGCAATTGCGTTTCAGACTGCGAATCATCTGACTGCGGACGGTGTGATTGGCAGCGGAACATGGAAAAAGCTGTTTGAGCTTTATCATATCAATCCTGCAGGAACGGATGCGGAAAAGCTGATTCAGGTGGCAGAACATGAACTTGACTGGGGCTTTACGGAAGACAACGCAAACAATATCACCCCCTATGGTCAGTGGTATGGTATGAATGGCGCGGCATGGTGCGCCATGTTTGTATCCTATTGTGCTGATCAGGCGGGAGTGGATGCTTCTCTGGTTCCAAGGTACGCGTGGTGCCCTTTCGGAATGGAGAAATACAGGCGCGCAGGAAGATATCATAAACGCAACAGCGGTTATATTCCGAAAAAGGGAGATATTATATTCTTTTACAGCGATGCCGCAGGACGTGTCACACACACCGGAATTGTTGTGGATGGAGATGAGGATACGGTCGTTACGATTGAGGGGAATACTGCGGCGAATGCTGTGGAAAGGCGTACCTACAGCAGAAACCACTATACAATTGACGGCTATGGAGACAACGGAGGTATTCCGATTTCGCAGCCTCCCGCAGTGACGGAGCATGAAGTGTCAGAGGCTGTCAGAGAGCTGATTATTGAGATTACGGAAGGCCTTGGCTTTCAGCTTCTTCCACCATTCCAGCCTGTTGAAAACGTGGATTTGCTGCTTTATCAGGATCCTTATATGAAGCTCAGCTTTAAGTGCACGAGAGAGAGCAGCTGGTATGCGAATGCCGACAGTCCCTTTGAGATGAATGTTGATTATGGGGTTCCCAGTCTGGGCATAAATCTGATACCGAATATCAATATTGCACTGGAGGGGGTGGAAAATAAAGAGCAGATTCTTGGTATCATTCCCAAGCTGACACTCAGCGCGGAGAATGTCCCCCTTAAAATCGAGTACAGTGTCGAGGGAGAGTGGCAGAAGCTGTCCTATATTGCGGAGGGTACCATCTTTAAGGGGAAGGTTCATGAGGACACGGTTGCCTATGGAATTACCATCTGGATACGGAATGTTCCGGACAATCAGCTCAGTCCTGTAACAGTATCGGTGCACGACTATGTTTATTCGCCAAGTAATTCTGAGGAATGGGGAGCCACCGTAGCTGTTGCGTGCATTGCTATAATTATAGTTGCCACACTAATGACGGGTGGATGGGCAGGAGTTTCGCTTCCAAGTTTTATTGCTGGACAGTATTCGCTGATACTGCTAAACGCTGCTCGTTAAAATAGCGAGATAATGTTTTAAGAAATAAAATTTGCAAAGAGTGGTCTCTCTTGATCGGGAGACCACTCTTTGATTGTTATTCTTATTTTAAGGAGCACCAGCGCCGGATCTGTTCATATCCTTCTGGTGGAAAATCATCTTTTGGAATCAGGACGATCATTTGAAAAAATGAAACGATTGCGATACCGTAGTCTCCCTCCATGACTCTGTGATTTTTCCATTCGATTAGCAGATCCTTTTTTGCGTGAAGATGGATGCCGTCTTCCCTGCAAACTGCGGTGTAGCTGTCTCCGTACTTTCGCCTGCTCAATTTAAAATGAATTCTGTAGCATATTTGGGGATAGAGCGTATGTAAAAGAAGCAGCAGAGTTGCAGGAGGCACCAACCACAAAATATGATGAATCAGTATTTTTATGGGAACTTTAAAATAAATGTCAGCACCTAAGAAAGGAAGCGGAATACAAAGAACGAGAATCGGCAAAAAACACACAAGGCGAAATGAAAACATCCTTTTTAGAGTCCATAGGAATAGCTTTTGATAGCCAACATGGTTTAAAAGTTTTTCTGGTTTTATATCTGTCAAACTGATTTCAAGGATCTCATTCTTTTGCTCCATCTATCTCCTCCTGAAAGCAGCGGCACAAACGACCTGAAAAGTTACGAGTAGAAAGAGGCAAGCTCTGTCAGCAGCTCTCGCCTGACTCGATTCACATATTGGCGGGAGACACCCAGCATTGAGGCGATTTCTGAGTCACTTTTTTGGAACACCAGGAATAATATAGCAATTTTTTGCTTCTTCCCGGAATTGATCCCCCTGATGAAGGCGTTCAGATCAATAGCCAGGACAATATCGCGATATCCTTCCTCTGTATAGGCATTACTGTTCTTTTCCAAAAGGATTTCTGTATCCGATTCTGTTGGTACCTCTGCACAATGCTCTTTATATAAAGTGCAGAACTTATTTTTAATACATTTTACTGCATAGGCTAAAAATAGTCTATCCGTATCATAACTTTTGATTTTTTGGACCGCTTCAATCAGTGTCAGAGAATATTCCTGACAGGCATCCGCATATTCCATGAAGTGCGTTCTGCCTGCATATTTTTTGATCAGGGGGTGCATCTGCCGCCATATATGTTCCAGCTGTGCGCCGTCGCCTTTTTTATACAGGTCAATTCTTTCGGATATATTCATGTTTCTCATGGAAAAATTCTCCTTTTTAATAAAAAAAGAGAGTTTTCTCAAGAATAGAAACGCAATATAGGCAAAATATGTTGAAATTTTTATGGGATTCCTGCCGGTGGTTTGGAATGCAAACTTGCAGTTCCGGAGCCTTGGTGTTAAAATATAGCGGTTATGGTACTCTAGGGTTATTTTATTCAGGAGCGTAAGATGAATTTAATAGAAAAAATGTTTGGTACACACAGTGAGAGAGAAGTAAAGCTCCTGTGGCCGAGGGTGAGAGAGATTGAGGCGCTGCGCCCGGCGATGCAGGCGCTGAGCGATGAGGAGCTGAAGGCACAGACCGGAAAATTCAGAGAGCGCCTTGAGAGCGGAGAGACGCTTGATGATATTCTGCCGGAGGCCTTTGCCGCGGTGCGAGAGGCCGCAAAGCGCGTGCTCGGAATGGAGCATTACCCCGTGCAGCTTCTGGGCGGCATTGTTCTGCATCAGGGACGTATCGCAGAGATGCGCACCGGTGAGGGAAAGACGCTGGTCTCCACCTGCCCGGCCTATCTGAATGCATTGGCCGGAAAGGGAGTCGAGATCGTCACGGTCAACGACTACCTGGCAAAGCGAGATGCGGAGTGGATGGGGGCCGTTCATGAATTTCTGGGGCTCTCTGTCGGTGTCGTCTTAAACAGCATGGATTCCAAGCAGCGTCAGGAGGCATATCGCTGTGACATCACCTATGTCACGAACAACGAGCTGGGCTTTGATTATCTCCGCGACAATATGGCGATCTACAAGGAGCAGCAGGTGCTCCGCGCGCTGGATTACTGCATCATTGATGAGGTGGACTCTGTCCTGATCGACGAGGCGAGAACGCCGCTCATTATCTCCGGTCAGTCCGGAAAGTCCACCAAGCTCTATGAGGTCTGCAATGTCCTTGCCAATCAGCTGGAGCGCGGCGAGGCGAGCGGTGAATTTACAAAGATGAATGCCATCATGGGCGAGGAGATCACCGAGACAGGCGATTACGTCGTTGATGAGAAGGATAAGGTTGTAAACCTCACGGAGCAGGGCGTCGCCAAGGTGGAGAAGTTTTTCCAGCTGGAGAATTTCTCCGATCCGCAGAACCTGGAGATTCAGCACTGCATCATTCTGGCGCTCCGCGCAAAGGAGATGATGCATAAGGACAAGGACTATGTCGTGAAGGACGATGAGGTCCTGATTGTAGATGAGTTCACCGGCCGTATCATGCCGGGACGTCGCTTTTCAGACGGCCTGCATCAGGCGATTGAGGCCAAGGAGCACGTCAATGTAAAGAGAGAGTCCAAGACCCTTGCGACCATTACCTTCCAGAATTTCTTCAATAAGTTCCGGAAGAAGGCGGGCATGACCGGTACGGCGCTCACGGAGGAGAAGGAGTTCCGCAATACCTACGGCATGGATGTCATTGCGATTCCGACAAACCGTCCGGTGCAGAGAATTGACAGAAACGATGTCGTCTATAAGACGAAGCGCGAGAAGTTCAACGCGGTTGTGCAGGAGATCAGGGAGACGCATGCGAAGGGACAGCCGGTGCTGGTTGGCACCATCACCATCGAGACCTCAGAGATGCTCTCCGCGATGCTGAAGAAAGAGGGGATTCCGCACACGGTACTGAATGCAAAGTATCACGAGAAGGAGGCGGAGATCGTTGCGGGCGCGGGTCAGCTCGGCGCGGTTACCATCGCGACCAATATGGCCGGACGTGGAACCGATATCAAGCTGGATGAAGAGGTGAGAGAGCTCGGCGGTCTGAAGATCATAGGAACAGAGCGCCATGAGGCGCGCCGCATCGACAATCAGCTGCGCGGCCGCTCCGGCCGTCAGGGAGATCCGGGTGAATCCCGCTTCTACATCTCCCTTGAGGATGATCTGATGCGTCTCTTCGGCTCCGAGCGTCTCATGAACATGTTCAATGCGCTGGGCGTGCCGGAGGGCGAGCAGATTGAGCACAAGATGCTCACAAATGCGATTGAGAAGGCGCAGATCAAGATCGAGACCAATAACTACGGTATTCGTGAGCAGCTGCTGAAGTACGATGAGGTCAATAACGACCAGCGCGAGGTGATCTATGAGGAGCGCAACAAGGTTCTGAACGGCGAGAATATGCGCGAGACCATCATGCGCATGATCAACGACGTTGTTGAGGGCGCTGTGAACCGGGCGGTCTCCGAGGAGGTTCCGCCGGAGAAGTGGGATTACGAGGAGCTGAACCGGCTTCTCATCTCTGAGATTCCGATGCAGCCGGTGTTCTATGAGGAAGGCATGGCGCAGCTTAAGAAGAACGAGCTGACACACCGCCTGAAGGAGGCTGCGACGAAGTTTTATGAGGCGAAGGAGGCGGAGTTCCCGGGCGGAGACCAGATCCGTGAGGTGGAGCGCGTTGTGCTGCTGAAGGTGATCGACGGCAAGTGGATGAATCACATCGATGACATGGAGCAGCTGCGTCAGGGCATAGGGCTTCAGGCCTACGGTCAGCGGGATCCGCTGGTTGAGTACAAGATGGAAGCCTATGATATGTTTGAGGAGATGACAGAGGGGATCACGAAGGATACAGTTCGCATTCTCACGCATCTCAAGGTGGAGCAGAAGGTGGAGAGAGAGCCGGCTGCGAAGGTCACGGGAACAAACCGCGGCGAATCGCTGGAGAGAAAGCCGGTTCAGCGCGCGGCACAGAAGATATATCCGAACGATCCCTGCCCCTGCGGAAGCGGAAAGAAGTTCAAGCAGTGCCACGGCAGAAAGCTTTACAGCCTGCAGAACGGAAATCAGAATCCGCCGGCTTCAATATAAGCTTTAGAGACAGGAGGCATACGTGGTCGAATTAGATAACATGAAATATACGCTCTCTACCTATCAGAAGCCCCTTCAGGAAGTGAAGGACTCTCTGGATCTCGAGAGCAAGGAAAAGCGCATCGCTGAGCTGGACCGCATGATGGAGGAGCCGGGGTTCTGGGACAATCCCGATGAATCCACCAAAATCGTGCGGGAGAACAAGAGCCTGAAGGATACCGTGGAGCGCTACCAGAAGCTTGCGGTGGGCTTCGAGGATATTGGCGGCATGATAGAGATGGGCAATGAGGAAAATGATCCGGATATGGTGCCGGAGATCCGGGAGATGCTGGATGAATTCATCTCTGAGCTGGATGCGCTGAAGGCGGAGACTCTGCTCACGGGTGAATATGACAGAAACAATGCCATCCTGCGTCTGAATGCAGGGGCGGGCGGCACGGAGTCGAGTGACTGGTGCTCCATGCTCTACCGCATGTATACCCGCTGGGCGGAGCGGCAGGGCTACTCCGTTGAGGTGCTGGATCTTCTTGACGGCGATGTTGCCGGAATCAAGTCCGTGACCATACAGATCAATGGAGAGAATGCTTATGGGAGACTCAGAAGCGAGCACGGCGTACACAGGCTGGTGCGCATCTCTCCCTTCAACGCGGCAGGAAAACGGCAGACCTCCTTTGTGTCCTGCGACATTATGCCGGAGCTCTCGAAGGATATCCATGTCGACATCAACCCCGATGATATTCGCGTGGACACCTATCGCTCCAGCGGCGCAGGTGGTCAGCACATCAATAAGACCTCCTCGGCCATCCGCATCACACACATTCCGACGGGCATTGTTGTCACCTGCCAGAATGAGCGCAGCCAGTTCCAGAATAAGGACAAGGCGATGCAGATGCTGGAGGCGAAGCTCTTCCTTCTGGAGCAGCAGCAGCAGGCGGAGAAGGCAGACGAGATCCGCGGTGCAGTGAAGGAGATCGGCTGGGGCAATCAGATCCGTTCCTATGTCCTTCAGCCCTACACCATGGTGAAGGATCATCGCAGCGGCTTCTCCACAGGAAATGTAGATGCTGTTCTGGATGGTGAGATTGATGATTTTATGACGGCCTATCTTACCTGGCAGAGCCTTGGCTGCCCGGATATGAAGGGCGCAGACAGCGCAGACTGATTACCGAACACCTTGATGAGGGCCCCCATGGGCCCTTGATTTTTTGAAAAACGCGTGATAGAATGCGCAGAGTAAAAACAAGTGTTTTCAAAGGACGTACACATGGAAGAGGAAGGTAAGTATTACGTAGTCCGTAAGAAGGCAATTCCGGAGGTTCTCCTGAAGGTTGTGGAGACAAAAAAGCTTCTGAATGCGGACCGAAGGATGACGGTGAAGGAGGCCACAGATCGGACCGGCATAAGCCGCAGCTCCTTTTATAAGTATAAGGAGGATATCTTTCCCTTCAGCGACAGTGCGAAGGGCAGGATGATCACCCTGTCCATTGAGATACTGGATGAGCCGGGTCTTCTGTCGGATCTGCTCGCAGTCGTGGCGCGCTTTCACGCAAATGTAATGACAATTCATCAGTCGATTCCGGTGAGTGGTCTCGCGTCTGTCTCACTCTCTATTGAGGTGCTGAAGGAGACAGGAAATCTCTCCAGGATGGTCGAGGAGATGGAGGCGATTGCAGGCGTGAAGGATGTAAAGATTTTGTCGAGGGAGTGATAGATCATGATAAAAGCAGCAATTATGGGGTGCGGAACCATAGGCTCCGGCGTCTATGAGGCGGTAGAGAGGAACCAGGAGGTGATACAGCGGGAGCTCGGGGAAGAGCTGCGCATTGCAAAAATTCTGGATCTCCGGAATTTTCCGGGGGAGCCCTTCGAGAAGCTGGTGGTACACGATTTTCAGGAACTCGTGTCGGATCCTGAGATCCGCATTGTGGTTGAGACCATGGGAGGAACAAAGCCTGCTTACGAGTTTGTGAAGGCCTGTCTCCTCGCGGGAAAGCAGGTGGTCACCAGCAACAAGGCTCTTGTCGCCGCGCACGGCACGGAGCTGCTTCAGATCGCACGGGAGAAGCAGATCAACTTTTTCTTTGAGGCGGCTGTCGGCGGAGGCATTCCGGTGATACGCAATCTGGGAAGCGGCTACGCGGGTCAGGTGATCACAGAGATTACCGGAATACTGAACGGCACCACAAACTACATTCTGACGCGTATGGAGAGAGAAGGCGCAGATTTTGCCGCGGTTCTCAGTGAGGCCCAGGAGCTGGGCTATGCGGAGCGGAACCCGGAGGCAGATATTGAGGGCTATGACAGCTGTCGTAAAATTGCCATTCTTGCCTCCATCATGACGGACAGAGAAGTGAATTTTGAGGAGGTCCATACTGAGGGAATCACGAAAATTGACAGCCTTGATTTCCGCTATGCGGCGAAACTTGGCGCTTCAATCAAGCTGGTCGGCTCTGCGCTTCGGGAGGCGGATGGCATTGCGGTTACAGTGTTTCCGCTGCTGATTGCGCAGGACAATCCGCTCTATTCTGTCAGCGGTGTCTATAATGGCATTTTGGTGAAGGGGAATCTGCTTGACACAACCATGCTCTATGGCAGCGGAGCAGGAATGCTCCCGACCGCGAGTGCGGTGCTTGCAGATATGCTGGAGGCAGCGAAGCATCCGGCGGAGAATCTTCTCTATGGCTGGCATGGAAAAGCGCTCTCACCAAAGCCTGTGGCAGAGAGCAGCCATCGCTATCTCGTCCGTTTTGCCGGAAACGCGGCAGAGCTTGGTGCGGAGGCGGCGGAGCGCTTTGGAAGGGCAGAGCTCATCGTTCTCGAGGGAACGGAAGAATTTGCCCTGCTCACACCGCGGATGAGAGAGCGGGAGTACCGCACAATCGCAGCAGGATTTTCCAATATTATCAGTATGATACGCGCAGAACTGGACTGAGGCTGCGTTTTGGAGGAACAGAAGTAGAGGAGTTGCATGACAGCAGAGACACATTCAGATGAGGAGACGGAGCGCTTTGCCGCGAAGCTGGCGGAGCGCACGGAGCCCGGGACCGTGATATGCCTTGACGGGGAGCTCGGAACGGGAAAGACTGTTTTTGCGCGGGGCTTTGCGCGGGGACTCGGGATCACAGAGCCGATAGTCAGTCCCACCTTCACCATACTGCATGGCTATGAGGGCGGAAGGCTGCCGCTCTGGCATTTCGATGTGTATCGCATCGAGGATCCGGATGAGATGTATGAGATCGGCTTTGAGGACTGTTTCTATGGAGAGGGCGTGAGCCTTGTGGAGTGGGCCTCGCTCATTTCAGAGCTGATTCCGAAGGATGCAGTACATGTGATACTTGAGAAGGATGCAGCGAGGGGCTTTGATTACCGTAAAATTACAGTGGAAGGGTTGGATTTCAGTCCTTTCGGGAGAGAGATGAGTCAGGGATGAAGATACTGGGGATTGAGAGCGCAGCGCTGACGGCATCTGTGGCGATTGTCACAGATGGTCTGCTCACCGCGGAATATACGCTGAATCATAAAAAGACACACTCGCAGACTTTGCTGCCCATGCTGGATGAAATTTCCAGAATGGCGGAGCTGGACAAAGGGGATATAGATGCAGTTGCAGTTTCGGCGGGACCGGGTTCCTTTACGGGGCTCCGCATCGGCGCTGCGACTGCAAAGGGGCTGGGGCTGGCGCTCGGTTGTCCGCTCGTCGCTGTGCCGACGACGGCAGCGCTGGCCTATAATTTATGGGGAAGTGAGGCCCTGCTCTGCCCGATTATGGACGCGCGGCGCAATCAGGTGTACAATGGGCTTTACCGGTGTTCGGAGCGGCTTAAGACCCTAGTGCCCGCACGGGCACTCTCCGTCACAGAGCTTCTTAAGGAGCTGAACCAGCGCGGGGAGCGAGTTATCTTTCTGGGAGATGGTGTGCCGGTGCTGCGTGAGAGTGCAGAAGCGACGCTTCAGATTCCATATTCCTTCGCACCGGCGCATATGAGCAGTCAGAGAGCTGCGAGTGTTGCAGCGCTGGGAGCAGAGCTCTTTCAGACGGGCGATGTTGTGGAGGCAGCCGCATTTTCGCCGGACTATCTGCGGCTCAGTCAGGCGGAGCGCGAGCGGGAGGAGGCGGTGCGCCTCTCTGCCGAGCGTGAGCTTGCCGCGGGAATTGCGCCGTCGAAGCTTGGAGAGAGAGGAAGATGAGCGGGATTACAGGGGCCGAGGCGTATTGCATCCGCCCCATGGAGGAAGAAGATGTTCCTGCTGTCACGCTTCTTGAGCGTGCGTGCTTTTCAGATGCGTGGTCAGAGCATCTTTTGCGGGAAATGCTCCGGAGCAGCTGGGACAGTGCGGCGGTTATGACTGCGGAGGACGGCACTCTGTTAGGCTATATCAATATTCGAGTGCTTGGAACAGAGGCGGAGCTCATGCGTATCTGCGTGCGGCCTGAGAGCCGTGGACAGAGGCTTTCTGTACCTCTTCTCCGGAGCGGATTGCGAGAGATGCTCTGCCGCGGCGCCTCTGAGGCGACACTTGAGGTGCGGAATGGAAATACTGCTGCCGTGCGTCTTTACGAGGCGCACGGTTTTGTGTTGGAGGGAGTTCGAAAAAATTATTACAGTGCGCCTGTGGAGGATGCGCTGATCTACTGGAACCGAACTCTCAGAGAGGTATTTAAGGACTGACCGGGCTGTGCTCAAGAAGGCTGCCGGCCCGGATTTTAAGAGGGAAAGGGTGCTGTATGCTTGATATCTGTCTGCTCGGAACCGGCGGAATGATGCCGCTTCCGTATCGCTGGCTCACCTCCATGATGGCGCGCTGTGAGGGATCCTCGCTTCTGATCGACTGCGGAGAGGGGACACAGATTGCGCTGAAGAAAAAGGGCTGGAGCCCGAAGCCCATAGATGTGATCTGCTTTACGCACTATCATGCGGATCATATCAGCGGTCTGCCAGGCCTGCTTCTTACTATGGGGAATGCGGAGCGAACGGAGCCTCTGCTCATGATAGGGCCAAAGGGACTGGAGCGCGTCGTCGCTGCGCTGCGCTGCATTGCGCCGGAGCTTCCGTTTCCCATTCACTTTCTGGAGCTGACAGAGCCGCGAGAACAGCACAGAATTGGCCCGTATCTGATCGATGCCTACCGCGTGAATCACAATGTTGTCTGCTACGGCTATGCCGTCACGATTCCGCGCACAGGGAAATTTGACGCGGAGCGCGCGAAGGCACAGAATATTCCCTTAAAGTTCTGGAATCCTCTGCAGAAGGGAAAGACTGTCACGGATGAAGGGCGAATCTACACACCGGATATGGTGCTTGGGGATGCACGGCGCGGGCTGAAGGTCAGCTACTGTACGGATACGAGGCCGGTTCCGGTGATCGCAGAGTATGCAAAGGACGCCGATCTCATGATATGCGAGGGCATGTACGGGGAACCGGAAAAGCTCAAAAAGGCGCGGGAGCATAAGCATATGACCATGTATGAGGCGGCGGAGCTCGCGAGACAGGCGCAGCCGAAGGAGCTCTGGCTCACGCATTACAGCCCGTCTCTGAACTATCCGGAGGAGTACATGGATGCGGTGAGGAAGATATTCCCGGCTGCGAAGGCAGCGCGGGACGGATGGACGCTGGAGCTCGGCTTTACGGACTGAGAACAGCCTGCAGAAATATTACGGTGAATACATGAAAGAAGAAAAAGATATCTGTATACTTGCAATTGAGAGCTCCTGCGATGAGACTGCGGCAGCAGTGGTAAAAAATGGCAGGGAGCCGCTCTCCAATATTATATATTCTCAGATTGAGACGCATACGCTCTATGGCGGTGTGGTTCCGGAGATTGCATCCAGAAAGCATATTGAGAAGATCAATCAGGTCGTGGAGGCGGCGCTTCGGGAGGCGGAAATGCAGCTCCCGGAGGTGGATGCAGTTGCGGTGACCTATGGGCCGGGACTCGTGGGGCCGCTGCTCATCGGTGTCTCTGCTGCAAAGGCGCTGGCCTGGGCCTCCGGGAAGCCACTGATAGGTGTCAACCATATCGAGGGGCATGTCTCTGCAAATTTTGTGGAGCACAGGGAATTGGAGCCCCCTTTTGTCTGTCTGATTGTCTCCGGAGGGCATACGCATCTTGTGGTTGTTGAGGACTACGGGAGCTTCCGCATACTTGGAAGGACGCGGGACGACGCGGCGGGCGAGGCCTTTGACAAGGTTGCGCGCAGTGTGGGGCTTGGTTATCCAGGCGGCCCGAAGATAGACAGGAAGGCGAGGGAGGGCAATCCGGATGCCATTGTTTTTCCGAAGGCCAGGGTCACGGACTCTCCCTACGATTTCAGCTTCAGCGGTCTGAAGAGCGCAGTGCTGAACTATCAGAATCACGCAAGGATGACAGGAGAGGAGATCAACACTGCAGATCTCGTCGCCTCGTTTCAGAAGGCAGTGGTTGATGTTCTGGTGGAGCACAGCATTTCGGCGGCAAAGGAGTGTGGCTTCCGTCAGCTTGCGATGGCGGGCGGAGTCGCTTCAAACACCGCGCTGCGCGAAGCCATGGGCCGGCGCTGTGCGGAAGAGGGACTGAAGCTCTACTATCCCTCGCCGGGGCTCTGCACGGACAACGCTGTGATGATAGGCGCAGCGGCTTATTATGAATATATGGCCGGACGGCGCAGCGGTCTTGATCTGAATGCTGTGCCGGGACTGAAGCTGGGAGAGCGCTGAAGAACGTTTCCGGAGGTGAACTATGAAAAAATGGGCCGGAATTATACTTGCAGGCGGGAGCGGGAGCCGCATGGGCAGCGCCACACCGAAGCAGTTTCTGGAGCTCGCCGGGCGCCCGCTGCTCTGGCATACGCTGCGGGCTTTTTCTGAAAGTCCCGTGGAGCAGCTTGTTCTGGTCGTGCCGGGGAAAAAGCACGGCATGGAGAGGGCTGGTCGTGTCTCAGGGGTAAGACCGGTGGAGATGGCAGATGCCGCAGAGAGCTATGTGGAGCGCTGTCGCAGAGAATATGTCGGGGAATGGGGCTTTGAGAAGATCGCTGCGGTTGTGGAGGGCGGAGCAGAGCGCTATGACTCGGTTTACGCGGGCTTGAATGCGCTGCGGGGCAGCGGCTGCGAAATTGTGGCGATTCACGACGGCGCGCGGCCGCTCATTACAGCGGAGCGCATCACCGCTTCCTGTGAGGCGGCGGAGATTTACGGGGCCTGTGTGCTTGCAGTGCCGGTGAAGGATACAATCAAGCGGGCGGACGAGGAGCTCTGCGCGGCGGAGACACTTCCGCGGAAGCAGCTCTGGGCCGTACAGACGCCGCAGAGCTTTCGCTATGAGCTCTGTCTCAGCGCTTATGACAGAATGATGCGAGACCCGGCGCTCTTAAGAGGCGTCACAGATGATGCCATGGTACTGGAGCGCTGCACAGATACCCGTGTGAAGCTTGTTATGGGAGATTATCAGAATCTGAAGGTCACGACGCCGGAGGATATGCTCGCGGCGGAGGTATATCTCAGGACGCGGAAAGAAAAAGGGATTTCTTAAAGCGGTTGACAGAAGCCGGTCTTTGCAGCTACAATAGACAGGAATTTTGGAGAGGTATCGAAGCGGTCATAACGAGGCGGTCTTGAAAACCGTTTGTCCTACGGGGCGCGTGGGTTCGAATCCCATCCTCTCCGCGAAGTTAGGTACGGGAATCGGCAAAGGCGCAAAGCTTTTCTGATTCCCGTGTTTTGTTTTGCAAAGGGGGGAGGATCCCCTGCTGCAGAGCCGGAGCTACAGCTTGATTGAAACACGGAGGAACGAAATGGCAAAGACACAGTATAATGCGGACAGTATCACGGTGCTGGAGGGACTGGAGGCGGTGCGGAAGCGCCCCGGAATGTATATCGGCGGCGTCGGTCAGAAGGCCCTGAACCACCTGATCTATGAGATCATGGATAACTCCGTGGATGAGCACCTCGCAGGGTACTGCGACTCGATCTGGATCACGCTGGAGCAGGACGGCTCCTGTACAGTGCGGGACAACGGGCGAGGCATCCCGGTGGAGCTGCACAGCAAGGGTGTATCCGCAGAGCGCGTGGTTATGACGACACTGCACGCGGGTGGAAAGTTCGATAACACCTCCTATAAGACCAGCGGCGGTCTGCATGGCGTCGGCTCCTCGGTTGTGAATGCGCTGTCGGAACGCATGACGCTGAATATCTCGCGGGACGGAAGCATTTACCGCGACAGCTATTCAAGAGGTATTCCTACGACAGAGCTTTTAAAGGGGCTGCTCCCGGTGGTCGGGAAGAGCAGGGTCAGCGGGACGGAGATCAATTTTATTCCGGATTCGGAGATTTTTGAGAAGACGCGCTTTAAGGCGGACTGGCTGAAGTCGCGTCTGCATGAGACCGCCTATCTGAATCCGGGGCTCAGCATTTATTATGAGAATCGGAGAGAGGGAGAGGCGGAGAGCGAGGTTTTTCACGAGCCGGAGGGGCTGATCGCGTATGTGCGCGCACTGAACAGCGGGGAGACGCCGATTCACGACCCGATTTATTTTAAGGGAAAGTTCGAGACCATGGAGCTCGAGTGCTGCATTCAGTTCGTGGATGCCTTTGAGGAGAAGATACTCGGCTTCTGCAATAACATCTATACGGTGGAGGGCGGAACGCATATTGCGGGTTTTAAGACGCGCTTCACGCAGCTTATCAACAGCTATGCGCGTGAGATTGGAATTCTCAGAGAGAAGGACAGCAATTTTACCGGCGCGGATACGAGGAACGGGATGACGGCGGTGCTTGCGATCAAGCATCCGGACCCGATTTTTGAGGGGCAGACGAAGACCAAGCTGGCGAGTGCGGACGCGACGCGGGCAGTATTTTCTGTTGCGGGAGATGAGCTGACGCGCTATTTTGATCGCAACCTGGAGACGGTGAAGGCTGTGATCGGATGTGCGGAGAAGTCTGCGAAGATACGGCGGGCGGAGGAGAAGGCCAGGACCAATATGCTGGTCAAGCCAAAATTTTCCTTTGACTCGAACGGGAAGCTCGCAAACTGCGAGTCACGTGATCCCTCAAAGTGCGAGATCTTTATCGTGGAGGGGGATTCCGCAGGCGGCTCTGCCAAGACGGCGAGGAACCGTCTGTATCAGGCAATCCTTCCGATCCGCGGAAAGATCCTGAATGTGGAGAAGGCCTCCATGGACAAGGTGCTTGCGAATGCGGAGATCAAGACGATGATCAATGCGTTTGGCTGCGGCTTCTCTGAAGGCTACGGAAATGACTTTGATATCTCAAAGCTTCGCTATGACAAGATCGTGCTGATGACGGATGCCGATGTGGACGGAAGCCATATTGACACCCTGCTGCTCACCTTCCTCTATCGCTTTATGCCGGAGCTGATTTACGATGGGCACGTGTATATCGCGATGCCGCCGCTCTATAAGGTCGTGCCGAAGCGCGGGGAGGGCGAATATATTTACGATGACAAGGCGCTGGAGCGCTATAGGAGGAAGCACGCGGAAGGGAGCTTCACCCTGCAGCGCTATAAGGGCCTCGGCGAGATGGATGCGGAGCAGCTCTGGGAGACGACGCTGAATCCGGAGAATCGTGTCCTGAAGCAGGTGGAGATAGAGGATGCGCGCCTTGCGAGTGAGGTGACAAAGCTCCTGATGGGCAGCGAGGTCGGTCCGCGCAGGGACTTCATTCACGACCATGCGGATGAAGCGGAGATCGATGCGTGACGCTGAGGCAAGGCCTCGCGGAAAATGCAGCTAAGAGGAGAGGGAGAAGATGGCTGAGACGATATTAAAAACTGAATATTCCGAGGAAATGCAGAAGAGCTACCTCGACTACTCTATGAGCGTCATTACTGCGAGAGCCATCCCGGACGCGCGGGACGGGCTGAAGCCTGTGCAGCGGCGCGTGCTCTATGATATGAGCGAACTGCATCTGAACCACGACAGACCGCACCGGAAATCGGCGCGTATCGTCGGCGATACCATGGGTAAGTATCACCCGCACGGAGATTCCTCGATCTATGACACGCTGGTGGTGATGAGTCAGGCCTTCAAGCGGGGCATGCCGCTGGTGGACGGACACGGAAATTTCGGTTCCATCGAGGGAGACAGCGCCGCGGCCATGCGATATACGGAGGCGAAGCTCCAGAAATTTGCGGAGGAGGTCTATTTGAAGGATCTCGATAAGACCGTAAATTTCATTCCAAACTACGATGAGACGGAGCGGGAGCCCGAGGTGCTGCCGGTTCGCGTGCCGAATCTGCTGGTAAATGGGGCAGAGGGAATTGCGGTCGGTATGTCGACCTCAATCCCGCCGCATAACCTCGGCGAGGTTTGCGATGCCTGCACGGCTTACATTCAAAACAGAAATATCACTGTGGACGAGCTGCTTCAGCTCATGCCCGGACCGGATTTCCCGACGGGGGGGATTGTTGCGAACCGGAAGGATCTTGCGCTGCTCTACAAGACGGGCGTGGGGAAGCTGAAGCTCCGGGGGCGCATGGAGATAGAGCTCGGAAAGCGGAGAGCAGACCGGGACAAGCTGGTTATTACAGAGATTCCCTATACCATGGTCGGCGCCGGAATTGATAAATTCCTCTGTGATGTGGCGGCTCTGGTAGAGGCAAAGAAGCTGCCGGAGGTCGTGGACATCTCCAATCAGTCCTCGAAGGACGGGATGCGAATTGTTCTGGAGCTGCGCCGCGATGCGGATGTGGAGAAGGTAAAAAACATACTCTATAAGAAGACGAAGCTGGAGGACAGCTTCGGTGTCAATATGCTTGCCATCTCACACGGGCGTCCGGAGACTCTGGATCTCAAGGGGATTCTGAAAAATTATCTTGAGTTTCAGTATGAAAATGCGACCAGAAAATATACGATACTGCTGGAGCGTGAGCGCGAGAGAAGCGAGGTGCAGGAGGGGCTGATCGAGGCCTGCAACTGCATAGATGTGATTATCGCGGTGCTGCGCGGCGCAAAGACACTCCAGGATGCAAAGGCCTGCCTGACACGCGGGGATATTACAAAAATTCATTTTCGTGATCCGGCCTATCTCCGCGACGCGATGAAGCTCAGCTTCACGGAGCGTCAGGCGCAGGCGATACTGGATATGCGGCTGTATAAGCTGATCGGCCTGGAGATCGATGCACTTCTGAAGGACCACAGGAACACGCTGAAGAATATTGAAAATTATCAGCGCTATCTCGGAAGCAGGGAACAGATGGATGCGCTCTTCATCGCAGATCTTGCGGCGATTAAAAGAGAGTATGCGACGGAGCGCCGCACTGCGCTGGAGGATGGCAGGGAGGCGGTCTATGTAGAGGCGGCTCCTGCAGAGGAGGAGCTTATCTTTGTGATGGATCGCTTCGGCTACTGCAAGACGCTGGATCGCGGAAGCTATGACAGGAACCGGGAGAGCGTGGAACAGGAGTACCGCACAGTTGTCCCGGTGATGAACACCTCGCGCCTTCTGGTATTTACCGATTCCGGGCAGATGCACCAGGTTAAGGCGGCAGATGTCCCCGCGGGGAAGCTGAAGGACAAGGGAACGCCGATTGACAATCTGAGTAAATTCGACGGACAGCGGGAGGCGATACTGCTGATCACGACGCCGGAGGAGATCAGCGGAAAGAAGCTTTTCTTTGCGACGAAGCAGGGATATCTGAAGCAGGTAGCGGCAGAGGAATTCGAGACGGTGAATAAGACGGTTGTCTCGACCAGGCTGGCAGAGGGAGACAGCCTCTGTGCGGTGCGGGTGATTGCTGATTCGCAGAGCGATATCGTGCTGATCAGTGATATGGACTTTACGCTGCGGTTTGCGCTGGAGGAGGTGTCAGAGCTCAAGAAGAATTCCAGGGGCGTGCGGGGGATGAAGCTCGGCGCGACAGACTGTATAGCGGCAGTGCATTTCCTGAGCGAGGAGAGCACGGTTGATTTCCGCGGAAGAAGCATCAGCCTGAATCGCCTGAAGCAGGCCCACCGGGACGGGAAGGGAACGAAGATCAAGAAATAATTTTGACCGGGAGAAGGATGTGCTATAATCAAATCCTAGGGTTATAGGAGAGATCTTGGCAGAATTCAAGTGGAGGGGTTGAGATGAAACGTTTTAAAAAACTGCTTTCTTCTATTCTGGCGGTGCTGCTTCTGGTTACAGGTTTTACTGTGCCGGGAGGAGAAACTGTACATGCGGCGGGAGAACTCAGGTTTACAAAAGCAGAGGTATGGAAAACAGAGGGCGGCAACTACACAAAGCTGGCGGATCTGCTGAAGGGTGAAGTTCCAAAGCTTAAGGTGGGAGAGACCTATGCGCTGGAGATCATTTATGAAATCCCGCAGGAGCTCCAGTATCAGCCCAGTTATTTTTCTCTGACGCTTGGGAATGGTCTTTACTTTACGAGTCTTCCGGGGGCAAAATTTGAGGAGGGGCCAATCGAGGCGACAGGCTATGAGGAACTCACCAAGACGCCAAGCGGTACGGGAACTGCGCCTTATGGCTATCCCGATGCCTATATTAACAGTGCAGATAAAGTGAATGCGAATAAAAAGAGAAGTGGTGAACTGATTCTTAAGACAAAGAATGGAATGGTCAGCGCGTCCTCCAATAGGCAGATCTATTTTGCCGTCGATGAGGCGTTCATCAATGAGGATCCCAATCAGAAAATGGCAGATGCTTTCAGGCTGAGTCTTCGCAGGACAAAGGATGGGGCGGATATTGACACCAGAAGCTATGCTGTGACTGCGGCAGACGCCTACAGCTATGGCTTCTGGACAGAGAAGGGAAATGAGGTTGTCTCAAAAGGCGGAACGACGAAAGAAATTCAGGCCGGGACCTCCTTTTCTGCGGCATGGAGCAAGGTCTCCGACCGTGTGCTCACTGAGAAAGACAGTAAGACGACCGTGCAGCTGGTCTATCCGAGTGATATAGAGCTGATTTCTTTGGAGGAGACTGCTGTCTATCACACTGCGGGACGTATTGTCAGAACAGAGGACGACGGCCGGAATAAAACGACAACCTTTGAGTGGGATGAACCGGGTTCCTATAGCGGAGGCTATCGCTTTTTCCCGAAGCTTAAGGTTCCGGCTGACAGCCCGAGGGAAAACCTTACAAGCTTTCAGGTCACCCTTAAGAATCTGACCAAAACAGTATGGAACGATACACCGGACAAAAACAGAAGTTCACAGAATAGCAGTGCGACCATGAACGTACTGATCTATGACGGTCAGGATCCGGAGCTGCTTGCCTTTCACGATCTGGTAGACTACGCACCGGACTGGGCCTATAAGAAGTATGAAAGCTACAATGTGCGGCTGGGGGCGATGCTTGTCAAAAACAGACTTGCGATACCGACAAAGAAAAAGATGCTGGAGCTTTCGATTGATGAGACAGATACAGCTATTATCAGAGGAGTCACGATTCCGTATAAAGAGGGCATGCAGTATAGTGACATCGAGTGGACAGCTTCTGACGGAACACACGGAATAGCTCCGGCAAGCGTTCTGAAGACATCGAATCAGGTGTCGGCACTGATTACCAATACCGCACTGGGACTTGGGAGGGATGTTTCCATTAAGTCCATCAGGCTGAATATAGGGGAATTGCCTGCGAACTACGATGGGATACAGCCGATGGCCGACATTCTGGACAGCTGGGATCCGAAGAATACATATGTCAGCGGTGAGTTCTATGGCTGGAATCGTATTTCCTGCGGCGTCTATGGAAGCTGGAAGAAGGGCAGCAAGGAGGATGTGAAGAGCACGGTGAAGTTTTATACGGAGGGAGATACTCCGGATGAGACCACCACACATGTGATAACCGGAAGATACAGCGCGCCGAGAGTGCTGAACGGAGTAGGGGAAATTGACAGGACACAGGTGCTCGGAGGCGAGAGCTTTCATATATCCGGAAGACTGAATGATGCAAACTGGGACTGGAATCCCCTGCAGGAGCCGGTGCTCTACATGATTATGCCGGATGGCTTCTCCTATGAGAATCTGACGGTCAGCAATGCAGCTCTCGGAGCGCCTGAGAAGATAGGCGATTTTCAGTATGATTTCAGGGGTGACGGCAAGCTGAGAAAGGTAGAGGTCTGGAAGTACATGCTTGATATTGGTCAGGAGACCCGCGGCCAGTATCAGCCGGATTTCACCAATAAAGATATCCTGATAAGCTTTGATGTAAAGACAAATAAGCGCGCAGCTGTGGGCACCTATCATATCAATGACTTTATGGGCTTTACCACAAAGGATTTCAAGGAAATTGAGGCGGTCAATAAGCCGATGAAGTGGGATCGTGCAAACTGGATCACCCTAGAGCGCTATACAGCTGCTTTTGGCAACAGGGTGAACAGCGGAAATGCACTGGTTTCACTTGCAGAACGGCCGGGTATTGCGGTAAAGCAGGCCTATGCCATCAGCGCAGATTCGGTGCTGACTGTGCCGAAGCCTGACGGAGGAAGCCTGGTATATCGTTATGATCCGCAGAGCGAGGAGACAAAGAAGAATACGACAGCGGTATTATCCAGAGGCGATACAGCCTCTTTGGATATATCCGTTACGAACACCACGGAGGAAGTGATTGATCACGCAACGCTCTTTGTCCCGCTGCTCACAAAGGAACTGGATCTCGGAGCGGGCTTTATGCCGGAGGGCGCCAATCATCTGCCGCTGGAGCTGCTGGGGGCGGAGGCGTCTCCAAACTTTACCCTGCATTATATCCGTGTGAAGGATGGACAGAGCTACGGGGTTGATCAGTCGCCGCAGCCCGGGGAATATGACGAGGTGGATGCCGCGGATGCCAATATGATCATGATGGTTTCAAAAGTGGCGCTCGGCAAGGGAGACGGCGGCAGTGTATCTGTGAAATATAAGGTAAATCCTGCGCTGAGCTCCGCCTTCAGCGGAATGAGGGATGTTATTCGCCCGGCTCTTGATTTCGATATCAATGATAATCGCTCAATTCAGAGCCTGAAAACTGCTGCAGTCAGCTTTTTTGCTCAGCCCGCCGGTGTGCTGAGTTTGAAACTTCTCCTTTCCGGAACAGGAGCAGAGGCAGACCGGCAGTCTGGCAGGAGATTTAAGTTCCGCGTGTGGCTGGATCGGAAAATGCCGGGAGGCGCAGTTCTTACGAAAGATGGAGAAGGGCTGGAGCTTGAATTTAAAAAGGCTGCCGGAGAGAAGCCGCAGAGCTCACATAATGCGGCATACAAGTATTATGCAGATGTGGAGCTTTCCGATGGTGAGGCGCTCAGCATTTCGGGGATCCCGGCAGGCAATCATTACCTCATCGAAGAATTAAGAGAGAGCTGCGAGGGCTATGAAGTGCTTTCCTTTGAAGAAGAGGGAGCTATGGAAGCCAACCGCTCGTTCTATGCGCTGTTTGCAAACCGCAGGGACAAAACGACCGGAGTGTTTGTGAGAAAGAACTGGAGTGGGGATGAAAACGCGACGGATCGGCGTCCGAATTCCATTCATCTGGTTCTGGTGCCGGAGCTTGTTAAAAAAGATGGAACAGTCGTAAAAGTGCTCAGAGATGAGATTCGTTCTGTCGACATAGAACCAGATGAACAGGGCTTCTGGTACTATGACGGCTGGGATGGACTGCCGACGATTGCCAGCCTTTCAAATGCGTCCGGAAATAATGTGAATAAGTTGGCGAGGGAACAGTTTAAGAGGAGCGCGGCAGATGCCTCGGCCTCCGAGGCAGCCTCTCTCGCAGACGCATCACCTTCAGCAGCGCTGATCGACGATGATGGAACACTGCTTGACGGTGCTGTGCTGAATGATATCTGGAATCACGTCACGGAACAGATCGGTAAAGCGCTTGACCGGGCAGCGGATATGGCGCTTGGAGCCCTTTTTGGCCGAGATGAAGAGTATCATCTTGTGTGGAAAGTCCAGGAGAGCATGTATGCAGGGGAACGCTACACTGCAAGCTATGAGGTTCGTGAAAATGGTGCGGTTGTAGAGATAACGAATCACTATAAGCCGGAGACGCCGGACAAGCCGGATAAGCCGGATAAGCCGATAACACCGAATGTTCCGGATAAACCGGCAACACCGAGTATTCCGGATAAGCCGAACACCCCAAGCAATGGCGCTCCATCAGGTAGTGGAACAACTTCGAAAGGAACGGGCGGAAGCCGGATTTCTGCGAAACAGACAGTCAGACCGGAAGCGGTGATCTCCGCAGCCGATCCTATACAGCCGCCGGCAGAGAGTGCGCCGTTACGGCGAACAGAATCACTCCCGAAGACTGGCGAGACAGTTGTCTTTGCCGGAATGTTTACTACCCTTTTGGCAGGTCTGCTGGTGCTGTTCATTATGGGCAGAAGAGAAAAGCAGTAAAAGGGGCGAGATGTTTTATATGTCGCCGTGCCAAGCACATATATAAAGTGGATACAGCTGAAGCAGACATTCCGATCAGAGTGTCTGCTTCAGCTGTACCGCTGTATCAGCGGTCAGAAGATAAAAGATACAACTGATAAAAATTAAAACTTTTAGTTTTTTAACTTTTTAACTTTTTCTAGATTGCAAGATCAAGTAGGACAGTCTGAAATAATTCCTCCGGCGAACTGTAGTGAAAGGACTTTCGGGGGAGTTGATTGATCCAGTTCTGT